>CALGLJ010000001.1 GCA_937930235.1 uncultured Verrucomicrobiales bacterium
CTCACTGTTCCTGAGGCTGAGGCATTGTGCTCCCAAACGCTAGGATCGCGGAAGAACGCATATGTAGTATATTCACCAGCAGCGAGACCGGTTACGGTTGTTGTAAGAGCGGGTAGAGTTTCATCCAAACTATCGCGTCCACTAAAAATTGGATTGGTAGTACCGGTGGAGGCATTTTCATTTGTGTAACCCCATAAATCATCAGTTCCAGAGCGCACGTTCGCAAGATTTGTTCCGACAACACCTGCAGCGCCGCCAACGAGGGTGTTTGTCAAGTCAGCACCGACAAAAGTAATTGCTGCTGACGCAACATTTCCTGCAGTAATAAAGCCGATTATAGCAAGGGGTAGTTTTTTCATTATTTTAAGTTGATTTTAATTTTTTATGGTCTTGTTTTTTTGCAAAATCGTAAGTGATTTCCATATATGCTGTAATTAAATCAAATGAGGTCAAGGCTAGAATTGGTGTAATTGAAACAGCTGGAGTAATGGATCAGGTACTTCATAGCAGTAGATTTGAGGACTGACGATCGGCATGAAGAATGAGGTTGATTGAGTCATCGCGTCAGATTCAGCCGCTTGCTACTTGGAAACGAGTGCAACGTTTGGTGAAGAGATAGAGAATTTCAAATTTTAGTTCACTGAACTTGATCCATAAAAAAGAGTGATCGAGTAGACTCTTTCAGCTACGATCTTCAAATATGATCGTCTCAGTATTTCGTGAAATTTAAATTTCACGAAGGCTCCTTATTTAAAGAAAAAAATGGCGGAGAGAGAGGGATTCGAACCCCCGGTGAGTTGCCCCACTCCTGTTTTCAAGACAGGCGCATTAAACCAGGCTCTGCCATCTCTCCGTGCCGGGAGGGTGCTATTAGTCGCAGGAGATGGCAAGAAAAAGTGTGTCTGATTTTCTTTTTTTATGAAATTTAAACACGCACGTATGGATTGTGCTGTTTTTCTTCTCCAATGGTGGTGCTGGGACCATGGCCGGGGTAGACGGTGACTTCATTGGGAAGGGAAAAAAGCTTCTGGCGAATAGAGGTCATGAGTTGTTCGTGATTTCCCCCCGGAAGGTCGGTGCGGCCCACTCCACCAGCGAAGAGGGTGTCACCTGCAAAGAGGAGCTTTTCCTCGGGGAGATAAAATGCGAGGGAATCTGGAGAATGGCCGGGGACGTGGAGAAGCTCAAAGTGAAGTCCTGCGATGCTGAGAGAGGAGAGGTCTTTGAGTTGTTTTGAAACATCGAAATCCGGGACCGCGACTGGTAAGCCCCAGTCTTTTGCGCGTTGATCCATGATGAGAGATCGGTCGCAGGGGCTGTAAGCATGGATGTCTTTGAGCTGATGCGCGGCTTCGACGTGATCAAAGTGCTGGTGTGTGAGAAGAAGGGCGTGAATGGTGAGTTGATGATTCTGGGCAAATTCAGAAATGCCGCTGGGAGCATCAATGGCAATCCATCCGAGGTCCGTTTCGAGGAGGTAGCCATTTGTTTGAACTGCGCCACCGGTATAGATGTGGAGGTTCATGAGCGGAGGGTTTCGATGGTGGGCATGAGATCGTCTGAGGGGATGGAGTCGCAGGTGATTCCATTTCCGAGTTGGTCCAGAAGAACGAAGGTGCGTTTGCCATTTGAGAATTTCTTATCTCGTGACATTTTTTCGAGGATGAGTTGGGAGTCGATTTCCTTTGGGAGGATGAGGGGGAGCTGAAAATGCTCGAGGAGTTTTAGAATGCGGGTGCTCTCCGTAGTGCTTAAACCGGCATGCTTTTCTGAGAGATGCAGGGCGGCTCGAATGCCGAGAGAGATGGCTTCGCCATGAAGGAGGGAGCCATAGGGGACGGAGGCTTCGATGCCGTGACCGATGGTGTGGCCAAAGTTCAGGAGCGCGCGGGTGCCGGAGGTTTCTTTTTCATCTTCTTCGACGACGCGGGCTTTGATGGCGACATTGCGGGCAATGAGGGCAGCCGGGACGTTTTGATCAAGGGGATCGAGAGCTTCAAGGTCTGAGAGCATGGCCTGATCTCGAATGGCGGCGTGTTTGATGACTTCGGCAAATCCTTCTCGATATTCACGTCCCGGAAGAGTGAGGAGAGTTTTGGGATCGGTGAGGACGAGGCGGGGTTGATGAAATGCACCGATGAGATTTTTTCCTTCGGGGGCATTCACGCCGGTTTTTCCCCCAACGGCGGAATCGACTTGAGAGACGATGGTCGTGGGGATTTGAACAAAAGGAATGCCTCGGTAAAAAATGGCCGCGACGAAACCGGCAAGGTCTCCGACGACTCCACCTCCGAGAGCGATAATAAAAGAGGAACGATCATGTTTCGCTTGAATGAGTGAGCGACATAATTCTTCGACTTGCGTCATCGATTTCGACGCTTCTCCAGCAGGGCAGATGTGGCTGGAAACCGTGTAACCGCTGGCTTCCATTGAAGCGGTGACGGTTTCGAGATAGGGTGGAGCGACATTCTCATCAGAAATGATGGCGGCCTTTCCTTGGAGTCCGGCTGCTTGAATGCGTGGACCTGATTCAGTGAGAATGCCAGGGTGGACGAGGATTTCGTATGAGCGGTCGCCGAGGCTGACTTGGACGGTATTCATGAGTGACGAAGGCGATGCCAGGTAGAGGTGTCTGGTTTGAGGAGAAGGTCGAGCGAGTTTTCGGTGAGTGCAAATTCGTGAACAAGGTGCTTGAGGATGGCGAGGGAGGCGAGAGCATCGTAGAGCGCGTCGTGCCAAGTTCGTTCGGGAGCTTGGGTCGCGAATTCGGAGAGAGCAAGAGAGCGGCAGAGATCACCGAGTTGATGGGAAGGAAGCTCAGGCCAAGCTGCGCGCGCGAGTTGGAGGGTATCGATCCATGGGCCAAAAGAGTGGCCAGGGAAAGTACGAAGAAAGCGTTTTTCCGTACCATGTCCATGAGCGACGATCGGGCCGGAGCCGAGGCGCTGTTTTAAAATTGGCCAGAGCGAGAGGAGAGAGGGGGCGTGCTGTAAGTCTGTGGTGGTGATGCCGTGGACTTTACGAGCGGACCAGGTGATTTCCTGTTCGCAGTGGAGAAAGGAGACGTAGGGTTCGTGAAAATCTGCTTGTTGGCTCCAGGACGCGAGGCCGAGCTGGACGGGGGCGTCGGTGCGCCCCTTCGCAGTTCCTGCGGATTCGAAGTCGATGGCAGTGAAGATGACGTCCTGGATCTTCATCGTTCAGGGGGAAGGTCAGAGTGAATATTTTCAGACCAAAGGAGTCGGATAGTCTCCCGCGTCGACGAGTCCTTGGATGCTGTTGACGACGTGAGGTTTATCCTCTGGATAGGTGACTCCGAACCAAGAGGAGCTGGTTTCCAGCACATGACAGGCGGCTTTGTTTCGGCTGACAAAGTCATCGACGACGGTGGGGATGTAGCATTCAGATTTGGCTTCTCCGCCATGTGATTTGAGGAATTCGATAAAGTGTTCTTCGATGGCCTCGAGAAAGCTGACGGGAAAGCCCCAGAGGTTCATGGAGACGATGGCCTGCTCGTCCACTTGGCATGCCGAGCCGTCCAGCGCGCGACCTTCGATGGATTGATCATCTTTACGAGCGATTTCTACGATTTCCTCTACTCCTTTGAGCAGTCCGTGGTCTGTCTCGCAGATCCCGCGATTGACGGCGCCGTGATCCGAGAGGGTATTTGCAATTTGATACCCTACGAGGGCGTAGTGGGCGAGACCATCATCCGCTTGCTCAGAGGTGAGGAATTTTGCCGCGGTGGTGTAGGCATCGGCTCCGTAGAAATCATCGGCGTTAATGACGGCAAATGGTCGGTCGATTTCTTCACGAGCGGCTCGAATGGCGTGAGTTGTTCCCCAGGGTTTTTCTCGGCCTTCGGGGACGGCGAATCCCGGCGGGAGGTCATCGAGCTTTTGGAAAGAATATGCGACATCGATTTTGTCCGCGAATTTCGCTCCGACAGATTCTTTGAAGGCGGTGGCAAAGTCTTCTCTAATGACGAAAATCACTTTGGAGAACCCGGCACGAATGGCATCAAAGACCGAGTAATCGAGAACAGTTTCTCCGTGAGGGCCCATGGGGTCCATCTGTTTGAGGCCGCCATAACGGCTACCCATTCCTGCGGCGAGAACGACGAGAGCTGGTTGCTGTGACATGTGAAGAGGATTTGGAAGGGTCGGGCCGAGAAAGGCAAGGTTTTCTAGAGCTCTCTCGCATCAAATTCCTCTTTTGACTTTTTGCGCGCTTGCGCGACAAAGAAATTACACGCTTCTTGGCAGACCATGGGAATGGCGGTCTCTTGAGTGGCCTGACCGACGATACCATTGAAGCGAGAGGCTTCGGAATCATCCAGCGGGAGGTCGGAATCAAGATGCCAGAGAATCTTTTTGACGCATTTGTTACTCGGGCCACAGAGAGATTTTACTAATTCCTGAGCGCCGGAATCAGAAACGGTATTGGCATGGCGATACATTCCAGTTTGACGACCGAGTTTCTCACGGAGATTCTGGATTTGAATGGTGCCATCCTCCTGTGCTTTCCAGAGGCCGAGCGAGGCAGGGTAAAATAGATCGATGGTCCGGCGGAGTTCATCCATGGTTTGCAATTCAAAGATCCATCCGCGTTTTAAGGATAACTCTCCCTTGGTGAAGCGGTATGTTCCATCCGGAGAGTAGAGGCCGATCTCCCGTGCATCGTCGGGATCGGTGTGGACTTCGAGAGAATCGAGGTCATCAGCATCATCGATGTGATGAAGGCGGAGAGGGTTTTGTAAAATCCTGATTTGCCCGATTTGGTGAATGCCGCTGGCGAGTGCTTGAGTGAGTCTAGTGGTGAGCGATGGCATGAGTAGCATCAAAGGTAGAGATTTGATCGAGGATGACGTTGGCCATCATTGGGTCGGTGCCGATGGCGGCCGAGTAGTATAGGGTTTTGTTGTTGAGATGGTAAGGATTGTTTCGAAAGACATCTTTCTGGCTTGCGGCGAGGCCCTCTTCTTTTTCGAAACCGAGCATGACGGGGATATCCTGATAGCTGTGCAGGCCGTCGGCGATGAAGAAGGGAACGACGATGACATTCGGAGTGTCGGCAAGAGTGGACCAATCGGCGATGAAAGGGGGCTCTTCCATGTAGGTGTCTTGCACGGAGGCAAATTTATTTTCCGGTAAACTGCGAATGAGTTCAACCTGGTCCTTAATCGCTTTGGTGGAATTTTTATTCAGCCCGGTGCCATGACCGACGATGAACAGGGTCGTTTCTTCGGGCGGGACTTCTGGTGCGACTTCGGAGGTGCGTTGGAGAATCAGTGAGGTCATGGAAGGGTGGATGCCCACGGGGCCGCAATAGTGCAGAGTTTTGCCATGGCGTTTGGTCGTGGGGCCATCGAGTTCAAATTCACGAGGGATGACATCTTGGGTAAAGTAGCCCTCACTGATGAAATCGGGGACGATATAGACTTCCTCGGCATCAATCATGTAGAGAGCCTCCCGCATGGATGGCTCCTCTTTCCAAAAGCAGCAATGGACTTCGGAAAAGACCCCGCGTTCGCGAATTTTTTTGGCATGATCGAAATAGGGAGTTGAGGAATCAGGATTCTCCGTTGAGCCATGTCCGACGATGAGCAGAGCAGCGTGCGGTTTGGGTGAAAAAGGCATAGGATGAGAATACTTTGACTTGCTCCGTGCGCAAGAGGGAGTGTGATGGCGAGGTGCTTTTTAAGGAACTCCGTGTTTGGCAAGATGAGGTCCCCCGATCGGGGCCTGAAAATATGGCGCTTGATGAGGCGTTGATCGCAGAGGCGCAGAATGGACCTATTTTACGCCTTTATCAGTGGGAGGATCATTGGGCGAGTCTGGGTTATTTTCAAAAATTTGCCGAGGTGCGTGCG
>CALGLJ010000002.1 GCA_937930235.1 uncultured Verrucomicrobiales bacterium
GATTGAGGTGCTTTTGGATCGTTTTAAGCGACGTTTTTGTGATGTCAGTCTCTTCGTTAAGGAGCTGAAGGAGCGATTCTCCCGATGGTATAATAAGCTACATGGACGGCGGGGGACCTTGTGGATGCAAATTTTATGCCAGGCATAAAGTAATTGACCGGGATTTTTTGATCATTGTAGAGTGACGGGGTAATGAACGCAAAACCTTTAGCTGATCATGATTCGGGTGCGAAGCGGGAATGGACTCCGTTGGAGCTGGCGGAGATGAAAACGGGGCGCAGGTTGGGGCCGATTCATCAGGCTCCGGGGTTCTCTTCGCGGCGGAGGATCAAGTTCGAAGGTGGGACGGGATGCTATCATGTCATGTCTCGCATTGTCGGGGGTGAGTTTCTCTTGGGGGATCTGGAAAAGGAGGCTTTTCGACGCATGATGTGGCGCATGGCGGAGTTTGCAGGGGTGGAACTGCTCACGTATGCGCTGATGGATAACCATTTTCACCTATTGGTGAGGGTGCCAGACCGAGAGCGGTGGCTGAAAAGATTTGAAGGAGAGGAGGGTGAGAGCCGTTTGCTTGCGCATCTCGGGAAGGTTTACTCGAAGGCTTTTTTGAAGCAGTTAGAGGGGGAGTTGGAAAAATTGCGAACTCAGGGACGGGAGAAGGAGATTGAGGTGCTTTTGGACCGTTTTAAACGGCGTTTTTGTGATGTCAGTCTCTTCGTTAAAGAGCTGAAGGAGCGATTTTCGCGGTGGTATAATAAGCTACATGGACGGCGGGGGACCTTGTGGATGGATCGATTTCACTCGGTCTTAGTTGAGAATGGAGACGCGCTGCGGATGATGGCGGCCTATATTGATCTCAATCCGGTGCGAGCAGGCTTGGTGGATGATCCGGCGAAGTCTCGGTGGACGGGGTATGGGGAGGCGATGAGTGGGAGTCGGCGCGCTCGGCGAGGGCTGTGTAAGGTGGTGGAGGCGCCGCAAGATGCATGGGAGACGAAGGCGAGTTCGATCTACCGTTGTTGGCTCTATGAAGAGGGAGTTTCGGTGGGGGAGAAGGATCCGAAAACGGGAGAGAAGCGAGAGTCGAAGAGGAAAGGAGTGAGTGTTGAGGGGATGGCAAAGGTGAAGCTGAAGGAGGGACTCAAATTGCGGGAAAATCGGATTCGGGCGATGAGTCGAGGGGTGGTGCTGGGAAGCGAAGGATTTGTGCGGGAGGTGTCCGAGCGCTATAGGGAGGAGATGGGGCGGATGCGAGTGAAGCCGGGGAAGAAGTTGCTGAGCGGAAGGGGCCGGGTGTTCGTGATGCGGGAGTGATCTTAAAATCAACGATTTTATGAGACAACAGGTGGGGGCTTTTCAGAGGCGGGATTTGGTTTTTTTGATGTGGTTTACGTTACTTTGCAAAAACTGCGGCCCGTTCTTCTTCGGTGAGTTCTTTCCATTGTCCAGGCGCGAGGTTTCCGAGGGGAAACGAACCGATCCCTTCGCGAATGAGGCGGAGGGTTGGGAAAGAAATTGCGGCAGTCATCCGGCGGACTTGACGATTTTTACCTTCTCGCAACTCTAGGCGAAGCCAAGTGTCGATGATCTTTTGGCGCACACGTACGGGAGGATTACGTTCCCAAACATAGTCAGGCATTTTCTTTAGGGTCCTAGCTCGGCAGGGAAGGCAGCGGTGTCCTTTGATGATGAGTCCACCTTGTCGAATACGTTCGAGATCAGTTGTTTGCGGTTCCCCCTCAACGAGGACTAGATAGCGGCGGCGATGACGAAATTTGGGGTGAAGGAGTTTATGCTCGAGTGATTTTTCGTCGGTGAGGAGAAGTAGTCCTTCTGAATCCATATCGAGTCGCCCTAGAGGCACGACGGAATGAGGGAGATCAAATTCTCTCAATGTTGCTTGCTCCGGTTCGTTGGGATTTGGATTAAATTGGCTGAGAACTCCATAAGGTTTATTGAGGGCGACTAGCACAGAGATGTTTTTAAGAAAGAGAGTGATGAATTACCAACGGATACCGAAATAGCGGCATGATTTTTTAAAGGCCAATCTTTCGAAAGGTGGGACTTTCCCGAAGGTGAGAGATTCATTACTATCCTTGAAATTATATGATGCCTGCTACGCGATCTGTTTTTCGATGTGTGATCTTTTTGATCATAGGGAGCCTCCCAATCTGGGCGCAAGATCCTTCTAGGGAGGTCTCTGAGAAGGAGAATGTGGAGGTCAGGCAGGAGACGGTGCTGAAATCATTGGCCGTCTTAATGAGGGGAATTGAGGATCAGATCGCGGAACTTCAAACGCTTCGTGAGAAGGCAGATAATGCAGCGGAAAAGCTTCAATTCTTCGAACAACTCAAAGAGCAAGAAAATGAATTAGAACGCTT
This sequence comes from uncultured Verrucomicrobiales bacterium, assembly GCA_937930235.1. Classification (GTDB taxonomy): domain Bacteria; phylum Verrucomicrobiota; class Verrucomicrobiia; order Verrucomicrobiales; family Akkermansiaceae; genus SW10. The sequence continues at coordinate 2,382 of CALGLJ010000002.1, forward strand.
AAAGCTGGAGTTCCTTTCTTTTGCGGTGCGTGTTGATGAGGGCGAACTTGGACCGGTCAAGGAAGAGCCGCTGAGTATTCAAGCGGAGGTCAAAGAGCTGTTGAATCCTCTCTTCAGTGAACTTAAGGATGCTACGGCTGGGCCTCGGAAGCTAGAGGCTCTCCGTCGGAAGCAGCAGTTGTTAGTCGAAGAGAAAACAACTTTGGTCAAAGTTCTTACAGGACTTGAGGAGAGGCGAGCGGAGGTGCCAGATGGAATCGTGGCAGAACGCTTGATCGAGATTCAAGAGGTATGGATGTCCAAGATGGAAAATCTTAAAGCCCGCCTTGATGTCACGAGTTATAAAATCAAGGAGTTGGAAAAGGATGATGAATCCGTTCTCACTCGGAGTTCCCGAGGGTTTCAGTCGTTTTTTCGAACTCGGGGGAAAAATTTATTGATTGCGGCTCTCGGGGCACTGCTCACATTTTTTCTTATTCGGAAAGGGTACGCCTTTTTTCGGAATCTCAATCCGGCACATCGTAAAAAGGGAAATAATTTCTATATCCGGGCTTTGGATTTGTTGATTCATATTTTCAGCGTGTTGTTGGCAATTGGCGTTTTTGTCATTGTGCTCTATCTCGCGAATGACTGGGTGATGTTGGTGGTGACTCTTTTGATTCTGGGTGGGCTAGGGTGGGCAGGGAAGCAGGTGCTGCCACAGTATATGGAGCAGTGGAAGTTGATGCTAAATTTTGGTCCAGTCCGGGAAGGTGAAAGAATCATCTATGATGGGGTGCCGTGGAAGGTGGGGCGCGTCCGGCCGTACACAAATTTCACAAATGCTGAACTCAAAGGTGGGCTCATTCGCCTACCTATCCGGCAACTTGTCGAGCTGCATTCTCGGCCTCATGAGGGTGAGTTGTGGTTCCCTTGTCGGCAAGGTGACTGGGTGCGACTCTCTGATGATACCTTTGGTAAGATTATCGAACAAACACCTGAGCATGTCCAAGTTCTCCGTTTGGGCGGTATTCGTAAAATCATCCCCACGGCTTCATTTTTAGAAATGAATCCTGAGAATCTCTCACGAAGCTTCCGAGTCTTTTCCACGTTTGGGATTGATTATCAGTATCAGGATATTTGCACCACGGAAGTTCCTCGTATTTTTCAAGAAGCATTGGAGCGAGCGTTGCGAGATGTGGTGGATCCGGATCAAATTAAAAATGTTTCGGTGCAGTTCAGTTCAGCATCTGCTTCTTCGCTTGATTACGAAATTTTAGCAGATTTTTCTGGGGAAGCCGCTCCTCGTTATCGTTCCCTGCAACGTGCAATTCAGCGGATCTGTGTGGATGTATGTAATGAGAAAGGTTGGGAAATACCGTTTGCACAGATGACGATTCACCAAGCTCCTTAAGGGAGCCATTCGGTAGGGCGTTTCTGAAAAAAATGAACATCTTTCCCCAGTCATCTCGCTGGTATTGTGAAGCTCATTCACATTGATGGTGGGAATCAAAGATTTCTAACTTTTCTCGGAACCATACTACAAAAAACTGCCGATATTGGAGTTCTTTACTCTGATGTCGGCAGTTTCTTTTGGCAAAGTAGAGAAATTTGGAACGGCTTTTCTCTGCCGAGTTTCAAGGTGCGCTAGAGCCAAGAAAATTACCGTCCCTCTTCCAAGCGCTCTGCGAGCATCTCAGGGAGGCCTGCGGCACGGATTTTGTTTTGGGTGGTCTTGATGTCGTATTCTAGGCGGTAGAATGTGATGGTGCCAGTTTCGACTTCGTAGATGGCATAGCACGCCCGCCAGTCTCCATCACGGGGCTGGCCGACGGAGCCGGTATTGATGAAGTATTTTTGATCAGGCTCGATGACGACGCTGTCGCCTTCCAGCTCTTTCACACGTGTGCCACGGGAGAAAATTCGGGGGACATGAGTATGACCGTGGAAACAGAGATTGGTAAACTGGTAGGAGAAGTTCGACATCGCGTCGAACTTGTTCGTGACGTAGTTCCAAGACTGAGGCTGATCGAGAGTCGAGTGGACGACGGTGAAATTTTCTACCTGACGGACCATGCGGAGTTTCCGGAGCCAGTCCTTTTGCTCTTCACTCAGTTGGTCGCGGGTCCATTGGAGAGCAGTGGCAGCCACTGGGTTCATGGTTTCCAGACTATGACTGCCGGAGGCGTCCTCGTCGTGATTGCCTTTGACGACAGGCCAGCCCGCTTGCCGGACTCGTTCAAGACAAGCGACAGGATCTGCATTGTAGCCGACAACGTCTCCGACACAAACGTAACTGGTACAGCCGCGCTCTTCAGCGTCAGCAAGAACTGTTTCGAGAGCTTCGAGATTGGCGTGGATGTCTCCAAATAAGGCAATGCGCATGAGGGATAGCGTTTAAGCTGAGCAATAGATTTAAAGTTATCCTTAGTTGTGTAAAGGTTAGATTACAGTCAAGAAGTCTAGTTTTTTTATTGCATAATCCGGTTCCATTCTTTCGACGTGAGCCTTTGTTTGCGCGGATTGAGGAATGGATCCAGCTTGAATGGGACATTCAGTTCTTGAATGAGCTGGCGCAGCGTATCATCGAGGGGCTCTCCGTAGAAGCCTTCTTTTTGTACTCGGAAGCGGTAATTGTAGAGTTCTCGGTAAGCTTGTTCGTGAGAGCCGAAGATTTTTTCGAGAGAAAGTTGCACTGGAACGCCGGGAAGTTGGGAAAGACACCAGTATAAAGTGCGGAAGGTGGGGAATCGGACATGCCGGGAATCGTCTTTGAGCATTTTATTGGCGTAGGCCAGAGCCTCATGCTCTCGGCCTCGGATTTGCCCCAAGGTATAGAAATAACGGCGCTGATATATGCCATTGTTCCCACGTTCTGCGGCTTCTTTCCAAGCGAGCGCAGCGCGTGGGTAGTCAGGTTTTTTAAAAGGGGAGCTCCACATGTTGCCGATTTGAGCCCAGAGATCGATATCGTTGGGGAGATGGGTGAGGCCTTCTTGGAAAAAGGCGTCTCCTTTTTCGAGATACTCACGTTCGACTGCCTCACGCTGCACGGGTCTGAGATCGGGATCCATTCTGGCCCAGGAAGCGGCATTGTATGCGAGGTGCCAGCCACCATTATTCCAATAGAAAGGGTTTTTAGGATCGAGAGCAGTGATTAATTCGTAGTCCTTTTTCAGCTCATACCATTCTTGATTCGCGAAGTGAGTATGGGCCTTGAGGCTAAAGGCGACGGCAAAGACCGAGCGCAGCCCGCCGAGAACTCCGGCGAGGCCAGTCTGCCCCATACGATTCCACTTTTCCACTGAGAGGGCTGGCGGAATGATCCCGCGGCTTCGTAGCTGCTTGTGGTAAGCCTGCTCGAAGGGAAGCTTTACGAGACCCATCACCACGAGGGCGAGGAAAAGGAGAACGACTTTTTTAAAAGAAGGCATAGCGAATCAAAATTCCTTATCTGAAAAAACGAACCAAGAAAGCACGGTGTAGATTCCGAGGTAGAAGAAGGCGAGACCCGCAATCTTGATCATATCAGCAGCCATGATTTCGGAGGCACGGGCGGCGGCATCTGCGACGGCTTCAAAAACCTGAAAGTCTGGGAAAATTAATGAAACCAGAGTGCCAAGGATTTTTGCAGCCCAGCTAGTGGATTCTCCCAGAGTATCATCATTGAGGAAGGCTTCTCGCGCAATACTCTGTAATGCTCCAATGATCCAGACGAGCACACTCGTAGCGATGGTAAAGATCGTTGAGGTTGAGAAGGTGGAAATCAGAAGTGCGACCGCGGCAATAATGGCTGCTTTGAAAAAATGCGCCAGAACGCCGAACTGTAGGGTGAGCGTGGGGCCGTGCGCGGCGATGTCAGCCTTCTTCTGCGCGACGACATCGTCAGGCCATCCCAAGCTTTCCAGAAAACCATCCATTTCTCCCAAAACCTCCTGCGTGCGAAAGTGGAGGGTGATGACCAATAAAAGATCCATCACCAACATCGCCACTCCGATCACAAAGATGACTCCTAACAATTTACCACAAAGATAATCCAATCTTGGAACTGGCTTGCAGAGAATGGTGTAAAGAGTGCGATCCTCAATATCACGAGGGATGAGTAAGGCCGTTGACACAATGGCAAAGAGAGAGCCAAAAAGCATCATCGTCCCCAGACATAAATTCTTGTGCATCTGAAGTTCCTGCTGAGGCTGCGATGCCTCTGGGCCTTCATACCAGAAGACATCAAAAAATTGCAGCCCGAGAAAGAGCAGCGCGATGGGAGCGAGAAACCAAAAGACCTTCATCCGCACCAGCTGAGTCACCGTGCTTTGCGCGATGATGAGAATTTTCCTCGGGGAGATGAATGAGGTATTCGTGGTAGAATTCATTTTGTTTCTTCTAAGAATAGGCTTTCAAGAGTAGTGCGGGGGTGACCTTCAGAGATCAGGGTGGTGCCTTCTTGCGCTGCAACTAAATGACGGATTTTTTCCAGCAATTCTGGAGACGGTTTATCGAGGATCAACTCCGTACGATCTTCCAGTGAGATGAGATCTTCAAGGCGCCCTTCCCGCACCATTTTTCCGTGATGAATGATTCCGATTTGATCGCAAATTTCCTGCACCTGTTCGAGGAGATGGGAGCAGAGGAATACCGTGATGCCTCTCTCTTTCAGCGTGAGGATGAGATCGCGGATTTGGCGTGAGCCCGTGGGGTCGACTCCTGCTGTCGGTTCATCCAGAATGACCAAACGTGGATCTTGAACCAAAGCTTGCGCCAGCCCAATACGCTGGAGCATCCCCTTTGAGTAGCCACCGAGCCGCCGGTCGCTCGCGGCATCGAGTTCCACGAGCGCGATCATCTCACGCACACGGTCTTCTAATTCTGCACCTTTCATTCCGCAGAGTTTACCGTAAAAGCGCACTGTTTCCGCCCCCGTGAGATGTTTGTAAAAATAAGGATTTTCTGGGAGAAATCCCACATCATTGCGGGAATCAACCTTCATCGAATCTTGCCCAAAGATGGAACACGTGCCACTCGTGGGAGAAAGGAGGCCCAAGAGGGCTTTCATCGTCGTCGATTTTCCCGAGCCATTTGGTCCGATCAGGCCGTAAACATCGCCAGCCTGAATGGAGAGTGAAACATCATCTACCGCTCTGATGGTTTTTGCCCGGAGAGAAGGCTTAAAGTCCTTTACCAGATTTTTAATTTCAACAGCCAGTCCCTTGCTCATTTCGTTGTATGGGAAGCGTAACCGAGCCTTAGCATTGTTGAAACAGCAAATCCCAATAGAGATTGGGGAAAAGGGGGATGTGTAAAAGTACCTCCGGCGGGGATCGAACCCGCACGCCCTAGGGGCAATGGATTTTAAATCCACAGCGTCTACCAATTCCGCCACAGAGGCTTTACGAGTTCGGAACTTGCACGATCAGGGCGGGGGCGGCAAGAGGATTCACATGGAAAGTTTTGAATCAAGAAATGCGCCCATTTTTATTTGGAGACGTTCCAAGAAACTCTCGTCGTCTGATCAGATTACTGGCGGCTTTGAATGGTCTCAATCGTGCGGTTAATGGTGATTCTAAAGTCTACGTCGTCACTATTTTTGGCAGATTTTAAGATGGGGAGACTCTTCTTTGTTCCAATTTTACGCAGGATCTCTACGGCTGATTTTTTTAATGCGAGAGGGGAGTTCTTGAGATGATAAAGAAGGCGATCTTCCGCTAGCGAGCCGAGTGCTTCATACTGCTCTGACCAATTGAGAGGATTGCGCGCCCAGAGACCATCAACTATTATTGGAGTCTGAGAGGCTTTGGCTTCGATAAGATAGTCCACGAGGGATTTCGCAATCGGGGTATCAAGGCGGGATGCTACGATTTCTCCTGCTTTTTCAGCCGTTTCAGAATGAGTCCCAGCCCAAGTCTGTAAGGCATTTCCCAGATCTGAGCCAAAGTCGGAGTCATCATTTTCAAGCAAGAGTCTGACAAGTTCTTTCGAGACCTCAGGTTTCAGACTCAGCCCACTGGGATCCGAGACGATATCAATTCGTTCCACAGCTTTTTTAGCACGAAAGAAATCAACATGCCGGAGTTCAGAAAGATTCGCCGAACTAAATTCAGGATTCGTGGAGTCTGTGAGCTTTTGATATAGCTCGTTGGTAGCCTCTTTGAAATGTGAGCTGGCAAGCCGAACTTCGAGTAAATGGTGCTCGGGGTGCGCAGTGACGCTCCCCAAAAGCTCGCAGTGACTGAGTGCCTCATCAAAAGAAAGAGAGAGGTCTGAAAATACCATTAGGAGAGCCTGGCCGCTGTCACGCAAGTACGTGCTCGGGATCTGTATTTTTGAGAGTTGGAATTTTCGATTGAAATAGCTCGTTAAGATCGATTGATGGCTTTCCTCATAGGGGTATAGGTAAACGCCAACGACACTTTCTGGATGATCTGCTTCGTCTATTTGGCGCTGAATCTGTTCATAGCCGACTTTCTTTTTGAGCATTTGAGTCTCATCCTCTTTGGGAATAATTTCGTCAGAGCTTTTATCTTGGTCTAGTTCAAAATTTGTTTCGTAGTTTTGCCCCCCCGGGGTCTGATGTATCGGCTGAATAAAAATCAGCGCGGCAACCACGCCGATGAGAGTGAGGGCAAGCAGAATGCTCTTTCCGCGCCAGCTTTTCGCGCCAAAAACCAAAAGCGCGGCTCCGATCAGGCAGGTAAAGCCACCTAAGACGATGCGCTGGATGAGATGAATGTCTTGCAAGGGGCCACCAGGCTCAGAGCCGAAGAGGAAGAGAAGGGTGACGCAAATCAGCAGGAAGATGCCGCCCGCAGCCGCAGCCATTTGTCCCGTAGTTGGTGGGATAGTGGCACTCGCGTTCGCATTCGGGGTATACTGAGTGGTTTGAAAAGTGACGGATTGTTCAGGTTGCGCTGCGGCGGGTGAACGAGAGATGCGATCCAAAAGTTCACTCTTATTTTCCCCAGGATAGATTCTCTTCTTTTCTTGAATCATCACCTCATGATCAATTTTAAAGCGAGTATCGCACGTGCCGCATTCTACCATTTTGCCTTCAAATTTCTCTTCCACTTGGAACAGTTGATTGCAATTGGGGCATTTTATTCTGAGCTTCATAAGGAGGATGGATTTCCGAGCACGGGCTAGTTAAATAGTCGTCTTCTCTGAATCGAAGACAACCTATTCTGTTCAAAAATCATTGAAATATTATCTCACGGGTAATTTGAGTTTCGCAATTTCAGCCATGATACGATTTGAAATGGCCTGATATTCATCACGTCCTTTCGCTTTCAGCTCTTGAGGAGTCAAGGTCAGGGGGTCTCCGATCACGATGGTGATGGGATGAAAGCGCAATTTGCTGCTTCCACGAGGGAGGCATTTCCGTGCTCCAAAAATTCGCACCGGTTGGATGATAGATTGGCTTTTCGAGGCGATTAATCCCACTCCGGCAGCGGCAGGCTGGAGGTGACCATCTTCAGTCCGCGCTCCTTCGGGAAAAACGAGAACTCGTTTACCAGAGCGAATGGTTTTGATGATGCGCTTGAGGCTGCTCATATCCGGCTCTTCTTGGTTCACCGGGACCGCATTCAGCCGCGGGTAGAGCCAAGCGGCTGGCCCTCGAAAGAGAGTTTTTCGCGCAAGGTAGGAAATTTCTCCTTCATACGCAAAACCGATCAAGGGAGGGTCGAGAAAGCTTTCATGATTGGAGGCGATGAGGACGCCGCCGTCTTGCACGAGTTTTTCTTCGCCGATGACACGATAGCCAAAGAAGGCTTTGGCGGTACTCTTCAATGCCATATAAACAAACCAGTATATTGTCTTCATGACTTAATCTTCCCAACCAAGTTCTAACAATGCCTTATATACGGTGTCTACCACGTCTTCAATTCCTAGGTTTGAGGAATCAATAACTACTGCGCCTTCGGCGATTTTTAAGGGAGACGTTTTGCGATTAGAGTCATGTTGATCACGAGCCGCGACCGCATCGGCCTCTCCATCAGCTGCGCGACGAGCCCGGCGCACTTCTTCGGAGGCATCGATGTAAATTTTAAAGGGAGTATTTTTGAAGACGACGGTCCCAATATCTCGCCCTTCCATCACGACATCGTTGTCTTTTAGGTAAGCACGTTGGAGGCGGACGAGGCGTTCGCGCACGGGCGGGATCGCGGCAATATGGGAAACGGCATCATTGACCTGCGGAGCGCGGAGTTCCTCTTCTAACAACTGTCCATCGATGGCAATGGTGGATCGATTTCCGTTAATGCCACAATCTAGGTCCATCGCGTCGAGGGCCTCTTCTACGGCGGCGTAGTTCTGAGGCGCGATGCCTAGCTGAATGATCTTCCATGTCACGGCGCGATACATCGCGCCTGAGTTGACCATCACGAGCCCGAGGCGATCTGCCAGGCGTTTGGCGACGGTGCTCTTCCCAGAAGCGGCGGGACCATCAATGGCGACTGCACGGTTCATATGCTTTGAAATTGGGTGAGATGTTCATGAAAAGTAGGATATGAAGTATTCACGCAAGCCACATTTTCAACGGTGGTGACTCCCTCTTGGGCCAGAAGGCCTGCAATGGCGAAGGCCATGGCAATGCGATGATCTCCGTAGCTCGACACGGTGGCTCCCGTGAAATGCTGCCCTCCAGGAATTTCCAGCCCGTCTTCAAATTCTTCTACCTCAATTCCCATCGCACGCAGATTTTTCACCACGGTGTCGATGCGATCAGTCTCTTTGACTCGAAGCTCTTTGGCGTTGCGAATGAGAGTGCGGCCAGAAGCCAGCGCTCCCGCAATGGCCAGGATGGGAACTTCGTCAATCAGGTTTGGCACTTCCTCGGGAAGGACTTCGGTTCCGACGAGAGGGCCTCCGTGAATGATGAGATTCCCGCGAGGTTCTCCCTCGTTTGCGAGAAGTTCTCGTTCGATTCTCGCTCCCATGCGCTCCATCACATCGATAATGGCGGTGCGGGTTGGATTTAATCCCACGTTATGAATTTTTAAAATGGAACCCGGCGAGCAGGCGGCAGCCACAATCCAGAAAGCAGCACTGGAGATATCTCCAGGTACGACGAGATCCGTTGCTTTGACTGTCTGTAAGCCTTCGAGAGTGATGGTATTGCCCTGGGTCACACATTCGATTCCGTAGGCGGTAAAGAGGCGCTCCGTGTGGTCACGGGTTGTGGCCGGTTGGTGCACCGTCGTTTTCCCCGGCGCAAAGAGTCCGGCGAGAAGCACGGCGCTTTTGACCTGAGCGCTCGCCATGGGAAGCGTGTATTCAATCGCTTTGAGTTGCCCTCCAGTCACATGAAGTGGGGCACAGCCGGGGGTCTCGCCACGGGCATCAATCTTGGCTCCCATCGCTTCCAGAGGAGTCATGATGCGCCCCATGGGGCGGCTCGAGAGGGAATCATCTCCGATGAGCTCGCTATCGAATGCCTGCGCTGCCAGCACACCTGCGAGGAGGCGCATTCCGGTTCCAGAATTTCCGCAATCCAGCGGTGCTCCCGGAGCTTGTAGGGCGCCTCCTTTTCCTGAAATGACCATGTCGATGGGCGCATCTTGCGTTCCTCTCGTCACGGTATATGACACTCCCAGATTTGCCATGGCCTTGAGCGTGTTCACGCAATCTTCGCTGGAGAGGAAATTCTCTACGCGGCAGTCCCCATCCGAGAGTCCGGAGAGAATAGCGGCTCGGTGAGAAATGCTTTTATCACCGGGAACGGAAAGCTCTCCGGTGACGGAGCGGGTGGGATGGATGGTAAAGGTGTCACTCATATATCAGGAAAAAGAATCAGCTCAGAGAGTCACGGAGCGTTTTCACTTTGGTGAGGTATTTGCGAAGTCTTTCTTCGTCGGAATTCTCCACCATGACAAGCATTTCACGGAGAGATTCGGCACCATCTTTTAGGGCTTCGGCCAAGGCCGCTCGGTTTTCGATCATAATTTCTGCCCACATGGCAGGATCTCCAGAAGCGACCCGACTGGTATCTCGGAATCCTCCTCCCGCCAGTAAAGCGTCATCAGGGAATTTCAATCCTGCATCAGCAGTCAGCACAGCCATGGCATGGGGAAAATGACTAATGCGACCAACCGCGCGATCATGCTCGAGCGCAGTCATTCGTTGCGGCTTCGCTCCGAGAGAGGTCCAAAATTGTTCTAAGGAAATCACTTTCTCTATCGCAACTTCCTGATCGTTTGTGATCACGCAAGCGGCATCTTGCAGGAGGTTCGCCCGTGCTGCCGCGAGGCCAGTCAGTTCAGAACCCGCCATCGGATGACTCCCAATAAATGAGATCCCTTTTTCTGCAAACAAGGGGCCAATTTTTTCATGCGGAAGAGACTTCACGCTGCCGACATCTGTCACGAGGCAATCGCTCGGAAGGTGTGGCAAAATTTGCTCCGAAAGCTCTTTCATCACTCCTACCGGGACCGCAAAGATCAACAGTTCGGCTTCCGCGACGGATGTGATGAGATCGGTAGTCGCACGCAACCCCAGAGTCCCCGCGGCGGCGACCCGCTCAGAATTCCGCCCCCACAATGTGACCTGATAGGCTGCCGCCTTCGCCGCGAGAGCGACTGATCCACCCAGCATCCCAGGCCCTAAAATTGTAACAGAAGACAAACTCATAAACAGACAGACAGCAAAAGGCCGAGATCTGTTCACCAGACCTCGGCCGGAAAATGACTGATTCTCAGACTTTAGGGAACTCGGAATTTATGAGTGCTCTTATTGGGATCATTTGGATCAATGACAAGGGATCCTCCGGGAACCCCGCGAACGTCTACTTGATCGTAGGTATAAGGATTAAACACAAAACCAGCTTTTCCAGGAATTGGGCGAGCCGTCGGGTATTTTGGTTTCACCTTCTTGGGCTTGGGTTTTTCAGGTTCACGGTAAGTCGGAGCTTCAAACTTCGTCTTTTTCTTCGCGATCTCATTCTTGCGCTCTCGCGCACGTCGTGCGTTTTCTCTCCGCTTTTTGTCTGCCGCCTTCTTTCTTGCGGCAGCCCGGGCTTTCGCTCTCGCTTCCGCTTGTGCAGCTGCAGTTTTTTGAGCTTCTGTTGTTCTAGATAAATCAGGAGCTGGGGCAGTAAGAACCGGACCTGCTTCTGGAGGGTATGGGGTACAACTCACTGCGATCAACGCGGTCGCAGTGAATGTTACGAAATGTTTAAATGAAATCATGTCCTGTAAGCGATTTTATTATAATGAAGTGAGTAGCGCAACTGGCTTATGGAGTATTCTTGACCTTCAGCTTGTTTGTCAAGACGGAGTCGATCCTCCATTTATTCAATGGTGTCGATGAAAATCCCTCCTTACTAAGACTTTTCAAAATACTTTTAGAAAGTACCTTCGGGTAAAATATTACTATTGATCAACCATATCCGCCACCCCTTAGCACCCCAGATTAAGGAATTCATCTCGAATTCCAGCTCCCATCGCTTTGAGCATTTGGCTCAGGAGCTTTTTCGTTTCCAGTATCAGCACAATTCCGCCTACCGGCGTTATGTCGAAGCGCTCGGCCTCAGCTCGACTAGCCCCTCTCATTGGTCGGAGATCCCGGCCGTTCCTACACGTGCCTTTAAAGTGCTAGACCACCCTCTGACTTGCTTTCCAGATGCTCCGGGGTGCGTCCGTTTCCTCACTTCAGGCACCACGTCGGAATCCAAAGGGGAACACCTTCTCCCCGCCACGGATCTCTACGAACTGTCCCTCACCGAGGCCTTTCGCCAAAGTTCGTTACCCCAGCTCACGCAGCTTCACTTTTTAGCACCCTCACCAGAGGAACTCCCTCACTCCTCGCTGAGCCATATGTTTGGGACGCTTGCTAAGAAAGACTCTCACTACCTTCTTCAGGGAGAGAAATTCTCGCTTGCTCCGCTATTTAGGGCGCAAGAGCCTCTCTTTCTCATGGGCACTGCGCTCGCCTTTTTGCACCTCATGGAAAGCCACCATTCCATCTCCCTCCCGCCGGGTTCTCACCTCATGGAGACCGGAGGGTATAAGGGCACGGCCCGAGAGTTGGAAAAATCATCACTGTATCAAAAACTCGGCGCCTTTTTTCAAATCCAAGATCAGCACATTCATAATGAGTATGGCATGACCGAGCTGTCCTCTCAGGCTTACGCTACCGGAACTGAAGGCGCACATCGATTTCCACACTGGTGTCGCGCGAGCATCATTTGCTCTCGCACGGGTGAAGAGCTTCCCTGCGGAGAGCCGGGGTACCTGCGTCTCTTTGATCTTGCCAACATTTATACCGTCGCGGCCATTCAAACCCAGGATCTGGCCTTGATGCACGAAGATCGATCATTCCATCTCATCGGTCGTGATCCCTCGGCCCTCCCTCGTGGATGCTCCCGCTCTCTCGATGAATCGCTTAGCTCATGACCACCGAAGCACGCCTCCAACTGATCGCTGAGACCTCCGCGACGTTTTCTCCCTGGACCGGGGAATTTACGTACAATGATCTTCTGAATTGGAGGAATCGCGAGCTCTCAAATTTTCAAAGCATCCCGCCGGAAAACATCCTCCACATCATCAGCGGAAATACCCCCCATGCGGCGTGGCAAACCCTCTTGCGTGGCCTCGTCCTCGGAGCGCACAATCGCCTCAAACTCCCGCGTCAGGGGCTGCCGGAGTTTGAAAATCACCTCCCTGCTTCTCTGATCCACCACATAGAAGTCTCCCGCGATCTCCCTGATCATTGGCTGGCAGAGGCTGGCGCGGTTGTGGTCTACGGGAACGATGAAACGATTCGTCATTTTCGGAATCTGGCTCCCCTTGAAATTCCCTTTATCGGCCACGGGCATCGGGTCGGCATCGCCATCATTGATGATCCCTCCCCCGAAGCCGCTCGTCTGGCAGCCAAGGATATCATCGAGTTTGATCAGAAAGGCTGCCTCTCGTTGCAAACGATCTATCTCGACGATGCCCGCGCCTTCGGCCCGCTCCTTTCCGCCGCTTTGGCAGAAGCTCCTCCTCAAGAACTCACCCTCTCCGAGTATGGGGCGATTAGTAACCTGAGACAAGAAATCACCTACCTCGCGGCGCAAGAACCAGAGAACTACCAACTGTGGTCGCACTCTCATTCTACGGTCATTTACGACGGAACTCCTCAGCTCAGCCTCTCTCCTGGTCATCGCACCGTATTTCTCAAACCTCGTCACACCTTCAAGAGCGAACGCTTTCTCTCCGGCATCGGCCTTTACCCATATCGCGAGAGGGACGACCTCCCTTCACCAAGGATTTTCCCCCTTGGCAAGGCTCAGGAACCGCCTTTTGCCTGGGCTCACGATGGTCTCCTCCCGCTCGCCTCTCTGGTGAGATACCAAGAACGCGGAAACTCGTAATTCAAAAAAAAAAGCGGAATTCCCGTGCCACAGGAATTCCGCTAATAAAAGGTGTATTGGGAGTTGAAAAATTACTTTTTCTTCAGCTTGGCGTTCCACTTTTTGAGATTATCCGCTTGTGCTTTGAAGAGTTCGTCCGTGGAGTCTTTGACGACGATGTCTTCGATCTTGTCTCCTTTTTTAATTTCATTCACCACCTCTTGGCCCTTGGTGACTTTTCCGAAAACAGAGTGTTTCCCGTCGAGCCACGTTGTGGCCTTGTGTGTAATGAAGAACTGGGAGCCGTTGGTTCCTGGGCCAGCATTGGCCATGGAGAAAATGCCTGCGGAGTCGTGCTTTAAGCTTGTGACAAACTCATCGCCGAACTTGTAACCAGCATCTCCGGTTCCGGTGCCTAAAGGACATCCCCCCTGGATCATGAAATTTGGAATGACCCGGTGGAACTTCAAGCCGTCGTAATAGTCTTTCTTAGCAAGGTTCAGAAAATTCGCCGCAGTCATGGGAGTCTTGGAAGCGTAAATTACGCCTTCGATATCCCCTTTACTGGTCTTAATCGTAATATTGATGTCCTTGATTTCAGCGGAAGCGATCGAGACGCTGGCCGCGAGAATAGTGAAGATTGTTTTCATAAGAGTAATGAGAATTTAGAATGCCTTCGGATCGGTGCAAGGCAATTTACTTTGTGTGGTGACATCGCACGAGCCTGCAGTGCCCCGTCGAAGAGCCTACTTCATTTTGACGCACAAAAGGCGGTTTTGGCCGCGCATGAAGAGTTTGCCATCCGCAAGAGCGAGATTACTCCAGTATTTCAGATCCTTTCGTGATCGCTCATCTGTTTTAAAGACATTTGCGGAGGCGATCTCGTGATAACGTTGTGGGTTGGGATCAACGAGGCGTAGAGTTCCTTTCTCACCGTCTTGAATGATCAACATGCCATCGGCATAAAGGCTGGCCCCTCTTCCCATGAAAGGATCATTTCCGGTGCTCCATTTTTCCTCACCCTTCAGACTCATACAGACCAGCCCTCCTTTTTTGCGCTTCGCCTTGGCCTTATGATTAGAATTTTCGTTTGCTAAGAAATAGAGGTGATCGTCGATGAGCAGAGCGGGGTGAACTTGGCTTCCTTTTTTGGTCTGCCAAAGCTCTTTGATCTTAAAGCCGGAGTTGGATTTCTTAATTCGGAGCATCTTGGACCCTGCATTATAGCCTCCAGAGACGAAGAGACGTTCTTCATCGATCTGGACCGGCACGGTGATGGGAATGCGATTTTTATAGAGATCAGTGCTCCATAGAATCGCCCCTGTTTTAGGATCATAGCTCGTGAGGACGGTGCCTCCCGTGGTGAGAATGGCAACTTGAGGCACGCCTCCAAGAGTAAGGTACGTCGGAGAAGAATGAGTATTGCCTATGCCGGGACTCTGCCAAAGCTCCTTGCCCGTTTTCTTATCAAGACCGGCAATGCCTGTCTTCTCTCCAAAAGGGGTGACGATGAGGATGTCCCCGATAATAAGGGCCGTCTGAGCATACCCCCAGTGCGGCGTCTGAGCATCAGGATAGCGCTCACTGAGTTTGAAATTCCAGTCCGGCTTGCGGGTCTTGCGATTGATTCGGAAGACGTTTCCGTATGGAGTGGTGTAATATACGGCATCTTTTTCTACCGTAGGAACATTTCGTGATCCGGGAAAAGAGGGTTCCCCTTGAGTTGAGCTCTCAAAACGCCATTTTTCTTTTCCGGTTTTGGCATCATGGCAGCGGAGCATGTCTTTTTCTCGATGAACTCGATCGAGGAGGAACAATTCATCTCCCACTACCGCCGCTCCGCCAAAACCATCCTCCAAGGCAACTTCCCAAAGAACTTCAGGCCCATCTCCAGTGAAGGACTTGAGTAAACCGGTTTCTTTCGAAGAACTATTCCGCTGAGGTCCTAAAAAATGAGGCCAATCGATAGCCTGAAGAGAACTGAGAGCGAATACGGAGGCTAGAAGGGCAATTTTCATAGGTGAGAGTTAGCTACCGTATCTTCTGAAAGTTGGGCCTTCTTGAGCAAGGAAAAAGATGGGTTTCTCTTCTCTTTTTAAAAATGCAAAATTTCTGATTTTCGTAATCATTCCACTTCTTGAGGACGATCACTCTTTACAAAATCGCCGGACCTAGCCACAAAACGTAAGTTTACCCACTCACCGCGTAAGAACATGCCGAAGGACACTAGCATCAAAAAAATTCTCGTTGTAGGAGCAGGCCCCATTGTAATCGGACAAGGATGCGAGTTCGACTACTCAGGTACCCAGGCCTGTAAAGCCTTACGCGAAGAGGGATATGAGGTCGTTCTGGTGAACTCCAATCCTGCGACGATCATGACTGATCCGCAGTTTGCGGAACGCACTTACATCGAGCCCATCACGCCCGAGGTCATCGAAAAGATCATCATCAAGGAGAAGCCTGATGCCTTACTTCCTACTCTCGGAGGTCAGACTGCGCTTAATGTCTCCATCGATCTCTTCCACGCCGGGACGCTCGATCGGCTCGGAGTCAAAATGATTGGTGCTAATGCCGATGCCATCGATAAGGGCGAAAACCGCCAACGCTTCAAGGAGGCGATGATTAAGATCGGCCTCGACCTTCCGATCTCCGGTGTGGCGCACTCCATGGAGGAGGCCAAAAAGATCGCCGATGAGATTGGCACGATGCCGCTCGTCATTCGCCCTGCCTTTACTCTGGGTGGCACCGGCGGAGGCATCGCTTATAATAAAGAAGAATTTGAAACGATCGTCACTTCCGGCCTTGATCTATCTCCCACGACCGAGGTTCTGGTGGAAGAATGTCTGCTCGGGTGGAAGGAATACGAAATGGAGGTCATGCGTGACCATGCCGATAATTGTGTCGTTATTTGCTCCATTGAAAACCTAGATCCCATGGGCGTGCACACCGGAGACTCTATTACGGTGGCTCCCGCGCAGACTCTCTCTGATCGTGAATACCAGATCATGCGGGATGCCAGCTTTGCCGTCATCCGGGAAATCGGGGTCGAGACCGGAGGGTCCAACATTCAATTCTCTGTCGATCCCAAGACGGGCCGCTGTATCGTCATCGAGATGAATCCACGCGTCAGTCGTTCATCCGCGCTTGCTTCTAAGGCCACTGGATTCCCGATTGCTAAGATCGCAGCAAAGCTTGCCGTCGGCTACACGCTGGATGAGCTCCCCAATGATATTACGCGTGAGACTCCAGCCTCTTTCGAGCCGACGATTGACTATGTTGTCACGAAGGTTCCACGTTTTACGTTTGAGAAATTCCCCACGGCAGATCCTGTTCTGACCACTTCGATGAAAGCGGTAGGGGAGGCCATGTCTATTGGGCGGACCTTTAAGGAATCTCTTCAGAAATCCCTCCGCTCGCTTGAGACCGGCCGCTTCGGCTTTGGTTTCGATGGCAAAGACCCTGAAGCCACGCGCGAACAGATTGAGCGCAAGCTCATGGTTCCTAATGCCGAGCGCATTTTCTGGCTGAAAGTCGCCTTCGAGCAAGGTTGGACCATAGAAGAAATCTTCGATGCCACAAAGATCGACCCATGGTTCCTCGAAAACATGCGCGTCATCGTCGCAGAGGGGAAAGATCTTGCGAACATGGATCTCCGACGTGCGAAGAAACTCGGATTTTCTGATGTGCAGATCGCCCATGCGCGTGGGGTCTGTCAGGATGACATTCGAGCTGAGAGGAAAGCAAAAGGCATCATTCCCACCTACCGACTCGTTGACACTTGTGCCGCTGAGTTTGAAGCAGCCACTCCCTACTACTACTCCACTTATGGAGATGAAAACGAAGCGCGTGAGACTGATCAAAAGAAAATTGTCATTCTCGGCGGAGGGCCGAACCGGATCGGCCAGGGCATCGAGTTCGACTACTGCTGTGTCCACGCCTCCTTTGCCCTCCGGGAGCTCGGTTATGAGACCGTCATGGTGAATTCCAATCCCGAAACCGTGTCCACGGACTATGACACTTCTGATAAACTTTACTTCGAACCCCTCACCCTCGAAGACGCTCTCAATATCTGCGATCAGGAAAAACCCGATGGTGTCATCGTCCAATTTGGCGGCCAGACCCCACTCAATCTCGCCGCAGATCTTGAACGCCATGGGGTGCCCATTATTGGCACCAGCCCGAAGTCCATCGAGCTTGCCGAAGATCGTAAATTTTTCTCAGCCCTTCTTGATAAGATCGGCCTAAAACAAGCAGAAGCTGGCACGGCAGTTTCGGAAGATGAAGCGGTCGCCATCGCAGAGAAGATTGGATATCCGGTGCTTGTTCGCCCAAGCTTCGTCCTCGGAGGACGCGGAATGATGATCGTTTATAACGACGACGAACTCCGTCATTACATTCGGAACGCCGTCGATGTCGCTCCGGATCGCCCAATCCTAGTGGATCGATTCCTCGAAAATGCTACCGAAGTTGATGTCGACTGTATTTCAGATGGTGAAACTTCAGTGGTCGGTGCGATCATGGAACACATCGAGCAAGCGGGCATCCACTCAGGTGACTCCGCGTGTGTCATTCCTTCATTTTCGCTGAGCGAAAAAATCCTCGATGAGATCCTCGTGGGAGCAAAAGCGCTCGCGAAGGAGCTAGAAGTACGAGGATTGATGAACATTCAGTTCGCGGTCAAAGATGACGAACTCTATGTGATCGAAGTCAACCCACGTGCTTCCCGGACAGTCCCATTTGTCTCCAAATCAATCGGAGTCCCTCTCGCGAAGTATGCGGCGAAAATCATGGTCGGAGAAACCCTTGCCGACCTTGGCTTCACTGAAGAAAAACTCCCGCCATGCTTCTGTGTGAAAGAAGCGGTCTTTCCTTGGGGGCGCTTCCCCGGGATCGATATCGTCCTGGGGCCTGAAATGAAATCCACCGGAGAAGTCATGGGAGCGGACCCCGATTTAGGGATGGCTTACGCGAAATCTCAGATCTCGGCCTTCAATCCTCTTCCAAAAGAAGGGAACGTGTTCCTCAGCGTCAATGACCGTGATAAACCACGTGCCCTGAGTATCGCTCAGGAACTCGCGGAGCTTGGTTTTGCAATTTATGCTACCGGAGGAACCTATAAGACCCTTCAGGAAAATGGGATCCCCGTGCAACGCCTCTACAAGTTGAGTGAAGGCATGCGCCCCACGGTGATGGATATGATGAAAAATGGCGAACTCCATTTTATCATCAACACTCCAAGTGGTCATGAAGCCCGGATTGACGAGGTCAAAATCCGCTCCGGCGCAGTGCAATATAAAGTCAGCCACTGCACGAATCTCGCCGCAGCAGAAGCTTCCGTTAAAGCGATACGCTCCTTACAGGAAAAGGAACTCACCGTCACTCCGCTACAGGAGTATCGAGAAATTGATCAAAATTCCTGAAGCTAGGAAGAGGGCTGAGACCAGAAGAAATGAGTAAAAGGAATCGCTCGCTCTTAGCCTTTAGCCCTTAGCGACGGTTTCTTCTTCCTTGAGTCACGAGTTTCTGCTGCTCAACCGTGAGTCCGCTTGCAGCGAGCCAAGTCTTGGCAGCTTCTCGATCACGTCGATAATAGACTCGCCCGGTTTGGACCAGTGCGCGTTGCCGTGATTCGCTATTCTGAATGGTAGCGGCCCATTCGACTCCGGTGGCAGGATCATCAAGGACAACTCGGGTGGCATATCCATAAGTGGCCGCATCCCGTTCATTGGTATTAGAAAAATTGTTAATTTCCGCAGCCGCTTCGACGGGGTTTTTCCCGGCCCACGTGTAGAAAGATGTTTGCACCGCGTCATTCTTACTTTCTCCTGATGGGAGATCTTTTGCGAGTTGCAGGGCATTTTCCGGGTCGCTCTGAGCGAGATTTCTGAAAAGGTGGCGGTGCGCTACTTCATTCAGTTCTCCCTCCGGTAAATTTCTGATGAGGGAAGTGGCATTAGCGATATCGCCAGATTGGATTGCGGAATCAAGAGCCATGCTGACCATACGGCGAGCATCACGATCTCCGTTTTTAAATTGCTCTGCGGCGAACTCGATGGCACGAGCAGGATCCACGTCGGCGAGACCGGAAGCTGCTCCCCACTTCAGCGCTCTATTTCCATTCTGTTGATCTGTTGGGAGATTACGAAAGTAAGCAAGAGCGGCATCTGGATCTGCACTCATCCAGCCTGCAAAGGTCGCCGAGGCATCTCGCTCCGGACTATCCGTCCCGAATGCTACTGCTTCCTGCCCAGCCATTGCTCCCCAAGCGTAGTGAAATTCTCGGAATGAATTATCGCGCTCCCCTAAGTGAAGAATCTGCTCTCGCAGTTGTTTCGCATTTTCTGGAGTGAGGACTTCTAGGACTTTACTAAATACAGCCCGTCGCTCGAGCGGACCCTTGGCTGCCCGTAATTGATCTCCCAAATTTTTAAGATCTGCTTCGGTGAGATCTCCTTGTGAAGTCGTCAGAGATCTCTTGTGGGGAGTGACGTTTTGATCGGCAGCGTGACTTGCACGATCTTGGCTGTGTAGAGATGACTCTTGCTTGCTGGCCCTGTTCGATTCCGCAACGGAAGAGGGGTTGTTCGCTCCAAAAAATTGAGACCCGATCACAAACGAGGTGAAGGTGGCCGCAGCCCAGCCAGCATTGATAAGAACATTTTTTTTCATGAAAATAACATCACTATAAATAACGAGATATTTAATACGTGACGTCTGTCTGACTTCTTTCGTTGAGATTCATTTGTTCTCATAGCCCAAGGACTAGGGCATCAAAAAGCTTTGTCAGATGCGGAGGAGCTGATGGAGTAGCGAGGAGATTCGTTGGGATCTTCCTTGTATGCTCCGCCACAATGAGGGTGACAAATCACTCCTGTTTACCCGCTATGAAGCGATGGTGAAACATCGGCCCGATAAGTCATGATGTTCCCGCTGGAAGGTGAAAATCGCGAGGCTTTTCAGAAAGCCCATGTCACAAGATGAGATTACAATTTTTTCCTGAGCCCATTGGAATGTCATCGCGAGGTCTCTTAATTTCGTGAGAACGTCATCAGGCACATGGCTGGAATTTCTGATGATGAGGTTGGATTCCTTTAGAGTATATCTTTCAATTCGATGAGATGAGAATAATTTAACAAGTTGTTGTTGAACTTTGTCTCTCATGATCATGCCCATGAGTTTTTTTACTCTCTGTTCTGGGCCTTCCATGATTTGTATGACCCGACCATCCATGACCACGATGAGGTTTTTGATGCCGAGCCGACCGCATCGAGCGCTGGAGACGCGTTCAAGCTCCTTAATGGCAGATGGAGTGAGTTGGACGTTGGACTCGGTAATATATGCTTGGCGGTAAATTGAGCTCGTTTGAGATGATGAAACGGGAGCAAGCTCGTTGTGGTGGACTGTGTCTGAATTCGGAATAACCATGTTGTTGCGCGTTGTTGGACCAAGATACTCACCCCATGAGTAAGGCTTCGTCAAGTAGGCGACCGATATATGTGTGACAAATCTGAAGGGTCGCTAGACGAGAAAAAATAAAAATGTGATTTTTTTTTGAATAGGTGACACCACCAATTCGTTAAAAATAATTGGCACAATTTTCTTCTCTAAAAATTTCCGATTTTTTTAAGATGAAAGTGCCGTAATTCAAAAAAATGAGATGAAAATATGATGCCTAAATGATGAGATCTCAAAGTTGTCTAACTATTTTTTCACTAGATACTTCATTTTATCCGTCAGTATTTTCATTTCTATTTTAATTTTCTTAATTAATTCAAAATGAGCCTGTTACCTGATTTTAAGTAGAGCCTTTTTAATTTAAAAATAAAGCTGTTAGATGGGTTTCGTTTTTCTAAATGGAATTTCAGAATTTGAATGCAAATGGTGCATGAAATCAAATCAGGTCATCAATTTTCCTGAAACGATATCTTAAAAATAAAACAATTTTTTTCATGAAAATTGAATGTGAATATTAAAATAGAAATCAGAAAAATGCATGCATTTTAGCCCTGTTGTGTGGGTTAAATGAATTGCAGGTAGCCACTGCGTGATTGGTCAGAAGTCTAGTGAATTTTTTAAATTCTGCGCGGAGGTGCTTATTTAAGCGCTCTTAACAAAAATGCAGTCTTTGAAAAAATTCATTAAGAAATCGTGCATTTTTTGCGTGTCATTCTGGAGCTTGGCGGTTTCTCTCGCGCTCAACAAATATGTCTGAGAAACGTAAACCTTACCCCTTCGACACCTTCGAACCCAAATG
>CALGLJ010000003.1 GCA_937930235.1 uncultured Verrucomicrobiales bacterium
ATGGGAGACGAAAGCGAGTGCGATCTATCGTTGTTGGTTGTATGAAGAGGGAGTTTCAGTAAGAGAAAAAGACCCGAAAACGGGGGAGAAACGAGAGGCGAAAAAGAAAGGGGTGAGGGTTGAGGAGATGGCAAAGGTGAAGCTGAAAGAGGGACTCAAGTTGAGGGAAAATCGGATTCGGGCGATGAGTCGAGGGGTGGTGCTGGGGAGTGAAAGATTTGTGCGAGAGGTATCCGAGCGCTACCGCGAAGAGATGGGACGCATGCGAGCGAAGCCGGGAAAGAAGTTGATGGACGGAAGGGGGCGGGTGTTCGTGATGCGGGAGTGATGAAATAGAGTTTTAAAATTGTGATATGGACTTGCGAGAGAGGAGATTCTTCAGCGCAAAGGGCTTATTTTTATGATCAGCGCTACGTCGCTCATAGTTTGGGCGAACAGCTTGCCATTATTTAAGAGACTCTTCTGAAAAAAATCGGTAAAAGGCGTAATGAAGATGTTTTTGGGTACTCTGTTTATTTTTGTTGGGAGTATTTTTTCTGGTCATGCCGAGAATTGGTCCACGTGGCGTGGGCCTCATGGGAATGGAGGCATAGCGAAAGGAGATACTCCGGTAGAATTCTCACTTACTAAAAATATGAAGTGGAAAGCCTCCTTGCCCGGGCGGGGATGTTCCTCTCCGATCGTTGCTGAAGGGAAGGTCTTTGTGACCGCGCCGATTGATGGAAAGGATGGGGTGATCGCTTATGATTTAGAGAAGGGGGAGGAATTGTGGCGAGCAACTTATGGAGAATTGACTCCAGGACGAGGGCAGCGGGTGGGAAGTAGTGCGAATTCCTCTCCAATTTGTGATGGAGAGCGGATTTATGTTTACTTCAAATCTGGGCAGTTGGCCGCACTCAACTTGAAGGGAGAAAAAATTTGGGATCTTAATGTATTCCAAAAATATGGGGAAAATAAACTGTGGTGGGATAATGGGACTTCGCCTGTTCTTTCAGGTGAAAATTTGATCATCGCAATGATGCAGACTGATGCGCCATCTTATCTTGTCGCCTTAAATACCAAGACGGGTGAGAAGGTTTGGAAAGTTGCACGGAAGTTTGAAACTGGGCGAGAGTCAGGAGATGCTTATACCACTCCTCATATTGTGAAACGTGGTGACAAGGAGATTCTCATTTGCTTCGGAGCAGATCATGTGACTGGGCATGATACAGCGACTGGGCAGCAGCTTTGGAGCTGCGGAGGGATGAATCCGAAAAAGTTGAAAGCCTGGCGCGTGATCGCATCATCCGTCATGGTAGATGATGTGGTTGTGGTGCCATTTGCCCGTGGGAAACAGGTGGGAGCGATCCGCATCGGAGGGAAAGGTGATGTGACGGATACAAATTGGCTTTGGCGTAAAAAAATGGCGGGAACGGATTCTTCAACCCCGGTAGCGAGGGATGGAAAAATTTACTTGTTGTGTGATCGAGGTAAAAGCCGAGGAACAGTGACCTGCTTTGAGGCAGAAAGTGGAAATATCCACTGGAAAGAACGTCTTCCGAAATCTGCTCAAACCTATTACTCCTCACCGGTTTTAGTTGAGAATAAACTCTACTGTGCACGTGAGGATGGGGTAGTTTTTTGTGCGGTGATCGGAGAAAAGGGCTTTGAGCGAGTGACCGAGAGAGCGGTTGGGGAAAGCGTCATTGCGTCTCCTGCGGTTGCTGGGGATGTCTTACTTCTCCGGGGGGGCGCTCACTTGTTTTGTTTCGCCAAAAATTGAACAAGGTGAAGTGCTGATCTTTTGGTCACACTATTCATTTACCGGAATACCAGATGAGTTCCACGCGGTAAAAATCAATCTACCAGACTTGAGTCGTGACCGGTTATTTTTCCAAATACCAATCATTCGCTAATATGGAAGACTCTGCCTTATTGGACGTAAGCAAGCCCACTGGCAGTCGCTTCGATCTGATCATTGTTGGCGATGAGTTCTGCGATGGGGTCGTATTTACCTGAGAGGAGTGCGTGACGCGCGGAGTCAGGGAGAGTCACGGAGATTGAGATGTCGCCTGCGGAGACCTTCAGTGCTTCGAGGTCGATAGTGACTTCGAGAGTAGCATCTTCTTCGACTGCCTTTTTGAGGGGGTCGAGATCTTCCTTTTTAGCAATGACGCATGGCATTCCAAGAGTGGTGGAATTTCCGAAGAAAATCTCGGCGTAGGATTCTGCGACGATGGCTTTGAAGCCATATTTTGAGAGAGATTGTGGAGCGTGTTCTCGAGAGGAGCCGCATCCAAAATTGATTCCAGCCAGCATGATGGTGGCATTGTCGAAGCGAGGGTCGTTGAGGGGATGATTGGTTTTTTCGCCAGTTTCAGGATTAAAACGGACATCGTAGAAGGCATATTCGCCGAGTCCGTCGAAGGTGACACACTTCATAAATCGAGCTGGGATGATACGATCGGTATCGATGTCAGATCCAGGGACGTGGATTGCGGTGCCGGTGACTTTAGTAATGGGTTCGATGGCCATGGTGGTAGTGGAAGGTGTTTTTGGTATGAGTTATTCCTTATCAGCTTCTTCGTTAAGCTGCGGGGACGTCGAAGGTTTCACGAGCATCAGCGATTTTGCCTTCGACGGCGGCGGCGGCGACCATGACTGGTGACATGAGAATGGTACGACCAATGGGGGATCCCTGGCGGCCTTTGAAATTTCGATTCGAGGAAGAGGCGCAGATTTGATCGCCAATGAGCTTATCAGGATTCATGGCGAGGCACATGGAGCATCCTGCAGCCCGCCATTCGAATCCGGCGGCTTCAAAGATTTGATCGATCCCTTCTTTCTCACACTGAATGGCGGTGATTTGAGAGCCGGGAACAGCAATCGCTTTCACGTTTGAGGCCACTTTTTTTCCTTTTAAAAATTTGGCAGCTTCTCGGAAGTCGGAGAGACGTCCGTTTGTGCAGGAGCCCATGAATGCGACATCGATCGGAATTCCTTTGATGGGAGTCCCGGCGGGGAGCTTCATGTATGCGAGGGCTTCGTCGATGGTGGCTTTTTCTTCAGGGTTTTTGGTGTCGGCAGAATCTGGAATGTTTTCGGAAATTGAAATCCCGTGATCGGGGGAGATCCCCCAAGTGACGGTGGGTTCGATGTCAGCCGCGTCAATTTTGACGACGTCGTCATATTCTGCGTCGGGATCAGAGGCAAAGGACTTCCAGCGAGCAACAGCCGCGTCCCATTCGTCGGCAGGGGGCGAGTAGGGGCGGTTTTTTAGAAATTCGAAAGTGGTTTCATCGGGGTTGACATATCCGCAGCGGGCTCCGCCTTCGATGGCCATATTGCAAACGGTCATGCGCTCTTCCATGGAAAAGTGATCAAAGGTGTCGCCAGCATATTCATATGCGTATCCGATGCCACCTTTGGCTCCTAAGAGGCGGATGATGTGGAGCGTGACATCTTTGGCATAGACTCCGGGACGGAGTGAGCCAGTGACCTCGATCCGGCGCACTTTTAACTTCTCCATCGCCATGGTCTGAGTAGCGAGAACGTCCCGGACTTGGGTCGTGCCAATCCCGAAAGCGATGGCACCAAAGGCACCATGAGTGGCGGTGTGAGAATCTCCGCAAGCGATAGTTGAGCCGGGTTGGGTGATTCCTTGTTCTGGACCCACGACGTGGACAATGCCTTGTTTTCCAGATTTAAGATCAAAGTAAGTGACGCCAAAATCGTCGCAGTTTTTGCGAATGGCATCGATCATCTCCGCAGCGAGAGGGTCGGCTGGTTGGTCCTGATTTTCGGTAGGAACGATATGATCGATGGTGGCGAAGGTGCGCTGAGGGTATTTTACCGAGAGGTCGAGATCTCGGAGCATGCCAAATGCTTGGGGGCTGGTGACCTCATGAATGAGGTGGGTGCCGATGAAGAGTTGGGTTCGCCCGTCACTGAGAGTGCCCACGGAGTGAGCATCCCAAACCTTTTGATAGAGTGTTTTTCCCATAGCTGGAGTCCGCCGGTTGATGCGGGGAAGGGAGATGTAGCGGATTTTTCACAGAGATCAAGCCGGAGGCCAATACCAGTATCGGTTTCTTAAACATTTTTCATTTTTCCTGTAATCCAAAGAGCGTCTTTTGACTAACTGGAATGACAAAGCGAGACCTCAATCCATCTCGTCAATCAATGCACTCCAAGTGGCCTTTCTGTTTCCGCAGGCAAGCCGCTTGGGGTGTTGCTTTTCTGACTCTTCCATGGGCTGAGTCATTCCGCGGAGAAAGACATGGCTCGCTTCAACTCCGCAACCCAAGAATGGGAAGCGATGTCAGGATGAATAGGTGAACGGGGCTTTTCGGTGGAGGAAATTCCGCCCTTTTTTGCCTGAGATTTTCGGAATTCACGGAAATTCGTACTTAAAATTAATAAATCATGTAATCGCGGCGAGGTCTGCTGACTAAGAAGGGTGAATCTACTACTTGCTTATGAAATTCTTATTTCTCCACTACATTCTTTTATTCTTTTTTTCCGCTCTGCCTCTTTTTGGGGCTGGGAATATTTTAATCGAGGGCCGGGTGAATACGGCTGGAATCATCACTTGGCCAAATATTGATGATGGTGACCTGAACCCGAATCAAACGGCGACTCAGTATGCCCTGACTGATACCAACTATTTTACAGATCGGACTTTTAGAATTCGCAATACCGCTAATAACGAAACCCTTACCATCTTTGTTAACGGGAACAGTCCGAGCAGTAGTTCCAGTCAATTCAGCTTTCCTGATTTTCCTTCTGGGAATTTTAACATTGGTCCAAATTCTAATCGTGAATTTACGGTCCGGTATCGCCCAGTTCAGGGAGGAGGGCGGACTACCACGATCACGATTTTAAGTAACAGTGGGAATACTGGAAGCTCGGAGCGGACATACACCTTTGCACTTCGCGGAGAATCGCGGGAAGGGGAAATCTCTCTTAACTACAATCCTGCAGCGGGGAATGATATCGTCATCACAGATGGAGCAAGTGCCTCTACGGCACGAGGAACAGACTTCGGGCAACTGAGAGTGGGCGGAGGATCCGTGGCGAATAATTCGCGGGAGCGGCAATTTTATGTGCGGAATTTAGAAAACGGTCCTGGTCGTTTACGCTATAGTGACGCCGTCATTTTCGGAACTGGCGCTAGTCATTTTCAACTCAGTGGTCTGAATGATGGGACGCTTGGCACTGGGAACAATGATAATTTCACCATCACATTTAATCCGTCGAGCCCGGGGGTTAAAACAGCGACCTTCCGCCTTCAAAATAGTGATACCAATGAGGATCCATACACTTTCAGCTTACGCGGTGAAGGGACGGCATTCGCGGAAATCACCGTTGAGGGGAAACGTGACCAACTTCTCACCGATTTCGATCCCGTCCTTGATGGGAGCATTGTGACGGATTCAGCAAATGGCACCCGCTTTGATAATACCACGGTGGGAGAGACTCGTGATTCGATTTTTTCAGTGACGAATGATGGGGACCGAACTTTAACGCTCTCTGATCATGCGATTACCGGACCTGGGGCGGGCGCGTTTCGTCTGATCGGGGTTGATAGCTCAATTCCGATTGGTGATTCTCGCGAGTTTGTGGTGCGCTTTGATCCAGCGAGTTTCGGGACATTTAATGCGGTGGTTACGTTTAACACCAATGATTCTAATGAGAATCCCTTTAACTTTGCCATTCGTGGGAGTGGGACGGCTCCAGAGATTGCGGTGTCAGGACAGGCTCAAGCGGGCTCTCCTTTCGAAAACATCACTGATGGAGGGGGAAACTCTCCTGCGGTGGTTAATGGAACGGATTTTGGGACCCAGGACATCTCAGGGGGGGCGGCCCAGAAAGTGTTTCGGATCACAAATACGGGGAACACGACTCTGAATATCACGGATCGCCGATTTATCGGAGATAACAATGGTGAGTTCAGTGTCAGTAATCTTCTCTCGCTGGGAAATCGTGCTATTGCTCCAGGCAGTAGTCATAATTTTACGCTGTCTTTTGATCCCTCTTCCACCGGGGTGAAAAACGTGATTTTCGAAATGGGAACAGACGATCCAAATGAAGACCCTTTCACGTTTGATCTCCGAGGGGAAGGAATCGGTTTTCCTGAAATTCGCGTGCGAGGTCGTCGCCGGGCTCCCTTGGCTACCTTGACTCAAATCGAGGACAATGACTCCACTCCACGGGAAGAAGATGGGACGAAGATGAACGATACCGAAGTGGGGGAGACTTTTAATTCACTCTTCCGCATTCACAATGATGGTGATGGAGCGCTGGTGATTAATAGTGCTTCGATTTCAGGAGGCGATGGAACGTTTCGTTTTGTCGGAACGCCCAATGGAACGATTGCTCCAAACGCTTCGCGTGATTTCGATATCCAATTTGTTCCCTCCGAAGGAGAGGATTACCGCGCGACGGTGAGCTTCCGGACAAATGATTCTAGTGTGCCTACGTTTAACTTCGATATTGAAGCGAGTGGATTGGCTTCAGAGATTTTGATCAATGGGCGGGGAGTGGCATCTCAATTTGGCCCCATTCTTGATGGGGATACCACGCCTCGGGCACCTGATGGAACTGACTTTTTAACGACAGCAGTGGGTGCGGACGAAGAATACCAATTCCGGATCGATAACACGGGAAACAAAGTCCTTCGAGTGACAGATGCCCGTTTCATTGGAGACACCGAAGATGAATGGAGCTGGCGGCAACTCTTCCCGGCGCTGGGAGCTCGAACGATTCAACCGGGAGAGTCTCATCTTTTCTGGATTCGATTTACTCCGAGCAATGTTGGAGAAGAGATTGTGACTTTTGAGCTGAGAAATGATGATCCAGATGAAGATCCTTATACTTTCAGATTGCGTGCCGAAGGGGTTGGAGAACCAGAAATTCAGATCAGAGGTCTGACTGGTTTAGGCATCCCGGTGGACATCGATAATGGTGATTTGAATCCAGATCAAAACGTCACTCAATTTGGTGAAGTCGCTCCCTTTACTTCGAGCACTCGAAATTTCCGTGTGGTCAACGGGGGGACGGATGTTTTGAGAATTTCAGAGAGTAGCAGCAGTAATCCGCGGTATACCATCGGCGGCCTCGCTTCGAGTATTGCACCTGGAGAAGCAGATGATTTTACCATCACATTTACTCCAAATAGTATCGGGGAAGATCAACGCACGACAATCTCGATCGTCGACAATGCAGGAGACCCTCCTGCACCTCCGTATACTTTTGCTCTCACCGGAGATGGAGATGGTCCCCTCATTGAGGTGTTAGGTGGCGTGGGACTCACCACGAGAATCAATGACGGAGATCTATTTCCGGATGACGATGATGGAACGATTTTTCCAGGGCGAGATCCCGCATCTGGAAGCGTGACGAACACATTCATCATTCGTAATCGAGGAACAAAAGCGCTCAACATCAGGGGGAATAGTGTCATCACCTCTGGGAATTCACCATCGTCAGCCTTTAGCTTTGCCCGTCTCTATCGAGGAAACCCCTTCGTGAATATTGGCGCCGGACAAAGTCAGCAATTTGACATTATCTTCGATCCTGACACTGAGGGCTTAATCACAGGTTTAGTGACTCTGGAAACGAATCTTGATGACGGAGTGCGAGAGCAATATCAGTTCGCAATTCAGGGAGTTGGACTCGATCCTAATGCG
This sequence comes from uncultured Verrucomicrobiales bacterium, assembly GCA_937930235.1. GTDB lineage: Bacteria > Verrucomicrobiota > Verrucomicrobiia > Verrucomicrobiales > Akkermansiaceae > SW10. Next base: position 7,671 of record CALGLJ010000003.1, read on the forward strand.
GCTCCCAATATTGAAGTTCGTGGTGGAACTGGCTTTTCCCAAGTGATTTCATCGGGAGATACTACTCCACGAGAGCAGGATTCGACTGATTTTGGGACTTTCATGGCAACGGATTCTCCCAGGGTCACTTCTTTTCAAGTTCGCAATACCGGAATCCAAGCGACGTTAAACATTAATAACGTCAGCGTTCTCCCGGCAAATACTGGCTTCTCCGTGATTCCAGTAGCGGACGGCGATCTTGAACCCGCAGAGAATACGACTTTTCAGGTCCGCTTTGACCCTGCTGCAGCGACCGCAGGCTCTCAGGTGGCCGTGATTCGAGTGACGAGTGATGATCCAGACACTTCCGCTTATGTTTTCAACATCAGGGCGGAGGTAGAAGTGATCGATGACACCCCGCTGGAGTTCTCTGGCATCAGCCGAGATGGGGACGATCTCGTCTTTGATGTGACTGCTCCGGCCGGAGTCACTTACCGCATTACCAGTAGCAGAACGATGCTCGAGGGGAGTTGGACTCCGGTACCGGGTTTGACTGGATTGAACGAAGGCACGATCAGAATCGAAGATGTGCTGAACTCAACAAATGAAGAGCCAAAATACTTTTATCGTTTGGAGCGAGAGACTAGATAAAATTACTCACTGAGCTGGAGGGGTATCTTCTTGATTGAAGGCGCGCTTCCAGCTACGAGTCAGCGTGTTTTGCGGGATGAACTAAATACACGTGCTACTCTTTTACTCCGTCTGAGAGATCGTTCTGATCAGGATTCTTGGGCGGAATTTGTCGAGATTTACACTCCTCTGCTCTACGCCTATTGCCAGAAACGTGAAATCAATTCTACTGAGACGGCTGACATTGTGCAGGATGTTTTTCGCTCCATTTCCTTGGCCATTCAGGGCTTTGATTATGATCCGAGTAAAGGGCGTTTTAAGGCGTGGCTCTTTACCGTCTTGCGCAATGCGGTGAGTACACATTTCCGTAAAGCAAGCCGAGCCCCCATGACGAGTTCGGAGACCCAATTGATCGAGCGTCTGGAGGCTGACCCTGAACATAGTGAAGCTCATGACTGGGATCGCGACTACCAAGTCCGCCTACTGCATTGGGCGATGGAGAAGATTCAACCGGAATTTTCAGAACAAGCATGGACGATTTTCACGGAAACGGCCTTGAAGGAGCGAGCCCCTCAGGAGGTGGCAGAGGAGCTCGGTATGCAGAAGAATGCCGTGACGGTCGCCAAATATCGAGTGATGCAACGTTTGCGTCGAAAACTTGAATCGATTGATGCCGAACGCTGGGAGCAAGATCTGGTCGTAAGTTCTGAATAAAGAGTGACATCGGAGAGCGCCCTGCGGACTAATAAGAGTGAACCCCAATTTCATTCATGTCTGAAAACTGCCCGCGCCCTAGCCAAGAATCGATCGATGCCTGGATCGATGGAAAGATTTCGCCAAGGCAGGCACGAGAAATTGAGGCATTTTTTGAACGTCACCCCGAAGAGCTTCCGGAGAGAGAAAGCACCTTGCCGAGTTCGATTCTTCAAGCTGCGGTACAGGCATCTTCTTCCGAAGATGATCCGACCCTGACGTCCATTATAACGGCCCTCAAGACTGAGGAAGACGGATTGGATGAATGGGGGAGATCAGGTGGCGAGGTGCTCGACTTTCTCGAAGAGTCTTCCGAACCAGGCAGTTTAGGGCGTCTTGAGAATTATGAAGTGATTTCCGTGCTGGCGATCAGCTCCATGAGTATAGTGCTGAAAGCTCATGATCGACACTTAGACCGGAAGGTTGCCGTGAAAGTGCTCTCACCGATTTTGGCTGCTCATCAAATCGCACGTGAACGCTTTTTACGCGAAGCTCGCGTGATGGCTTCACTGGAGCACGATCACATCGTCCCAGTTTACGAGATTCAGCAAGGCCGATTGCCGTGGTTCGCTATGAGATACATCGAAGGAGGGACTCTACAAGACGCTCTTGATGATGGTATGAAACGTCTGCGAGATCCTGAATTGTTAGAATCGATTGCAAAACAAATTGCTTCGGCTTTGGAGTCAGCTCACGCCAGCGGAACGATTCATCGAGACCTGAAGCCTGCGAACATTCTCATTTCTCCTGATGCATCACAAATTTGGCTCACCGATTTTGGGATCGCGCGTTTTACTGAAGATCCCGAGTTGACTTATGGTGATGCTATTCCAGGGACTCCACGTTACATGTCTCCAGAGCAAGTGAGGGGTCAGGCGGTTGACTGGCGTAGTGATTATTTTTCGTTTGGAGGAGTCCTCTATCATCTAGCGACAGGGAAGCCTCCGTTTCAAGGGCAGAGCAACACCGCGATTTTGCATCAAATCTCTTCGAAAGAACCTGAGCAGATTCAATTGGTAAACCCGCAGATTCCAAGATGGTTATCGTACTTTATCGAATGCTTGATGAAAAAAGATCCAGCGCAGCGCCCAGAGGGACTGTCGGATTTCCTTTCGCAACATCGAATGCCCAAAAAAGAAACCAAGGTCCGGGCCGTTATTATTGGGGTGATTTGCCTATTGCTTACAGGTTTGGGGTTTGGAATTTGGTTCGGCCTGACTCAATCTGGGAGAGAAGATCATTTGAAAAATCAGGAGGAGTTTTCTCGTCTGAAAGAATCTCAAATTCTGAATGATAACGGGCAGAAATTTACCTCTCTTCATCGCGCTTTGGTGGAATCTCCTCCTGGGAGCACGCTTACGCTCCGGGGGCATTTTATTCTCACCGAGCCTGTGGAAGCACCGGTTGGAGATCTCCATTTAAAATCAGATGCCGGAGAACAAGCGGTGATTGAGATTGATCATCAAAAACGCTTTGGCATCACGGTTCGGGGGAATGTGAGTGTTCGCAATATTCATTTTATCCGGCGCACTCCTCTGCGATCTTCGCATACCCTAGCCGTGAGAGGGGCGCGCTCTCTTGTGGTAGAGGGGTGCCGTTTCACGACTCCTGTGACCCGAGCGGGGACTTTTGTTTATGGTGTGTCTGCCTTTTCATGCGATCACGTTCAGGTGAAACAGTGCACTTTTCATGGGAAACGGTTCTATTCTGTTCTCGTCACAGAAGATCAAAAAAAATCTCTCCCAGGGAAGTTGACTCTGGACCTTGCCGACTCGTACCTTGAGGGATCAACTGGAGTGTTCGTGCGACTTGGTCTGAATCGGCCGCGGCTCGAATTGACCTGCTCGCGAGTCATCATGAACGGGAAGCGTTTCATCCGTTTTGGGCCTCAGATGACGCTTGGACCCACGGTCTTGACGATGCATTCCTGTTTACTCGGATCTCGTAATGAACACATTCTTTTTGAGAATGCTTCGCAAGAGACCCTTGCGGAGTATCTGGAATGGCGGGGGAGGGACAATGTCTATTCTCCGGCGGCACGCCTCTTACGAGTCACGAATCCCCGCCTCTCTCTGAGTCAAATCAATGATCTCCAAGACGCTTTTCCTGAAAGTGTGGAGGTGGACTCTCAGCACCAGTTGGTCTT
>CALGLJ010000004.1 GCA_937930235.1 uncultured Verrucomicrobiales bacterium
TACCCCCTCACTCTCCTAACTGGGCGTGGCACGAGTGCGCAATGGCATACTCAGTCCCGCACTGAGAAATCAAAGATTCTCAGAAAACTTTACCCCGATGTTCTCATGCTCGATCTCAATCCCCTCGATGCCGCTGTGCTAGGAATCCAAGATCGCGCGACCCTCACCGTGTCCTCACGTCGGGGATCCATCAAGGCCTACGCTCACATCACCACAAGTGTGAAACAGGGAGAGGCATTCCTTCCCATGCATGAGGGAGCTACGAACCTCCTCACACATGGCGCGGTCGACCCCCATTCACGTCAACCGAGTTACAAGGCTTGCGCCATTAGAGTGGAGCGAATCATCACGCATTAACGATGACTCCGCACGCGCTTGATTCAGGAGATCGGCCTCGTTAGTTGCCCAAACAATAGAGGTAACCATTTTTAGACGCGGCGTAGATCCGGCCGTTCCAGACAACGGGTGTGGCATCAAACATGACCCCAGGAAGGCGCGCCATGCGCAATAATTTTTGAGCATCCGTGACTCGATAGAGATCCAGTCCATTATCATACGCTACGACAATTTGATCACCTAGGAAAAGGGGAGTAGAGATCGAGCCATTGGGAAGCTTGACTCGATCTAAAACAAGCGGAGTGGGGTACCGTTTTTTCTGACGTGGTCCGAGAACTGTCACTCCCGGCTGTAATTTCTTATGATTGATGAGGGTAAGGTGCCCATCGACTCCCACAAAACAGGCGAGGTCACGTGAGACCTGACTCCGATAGCGATGATTGACTGCTACCGACCCGACGAGACCTCCCTCCCAATCATACCAGCGTCGATTCGGCACGGGGGAATACCAGACGACTCTCCCCCCGGGTTTGAACTTCATGACCCCTCCCTGCCCGGTCATAAATTGTTTTTCGATCGCGAGCAGCATATGCCCGTCATTCGTCAGAGGCATGGATCCATTGAGATCACCTCCGACATCGAGAGACCATCCCGTGCGACCAAAAGTTCCAACCCCGCAGGAGTAGACACGTCCAGGCCCCGCCGCGACCCAAGCCTTTCCCCGATACCAGGTGGGAGAAGATTCCGTGCAGAGTTCTCTCCCATAGAGACGGCGATCCGCGTCTTTGTAGAGACGGTATTGTTTGTAAATTTTAGGTGCCGGAATTCCGTCAATAACTTTGGCCTTGCGAGGATCAGGTGAAAAGATCGTGAACTTTCCATTTTCCAGCGGCACACAGGCTTTTCCCTTACTGAGAATGATGGCGGAAGCGTCCACATCACGGCTATTTGAAGCGGTGCGTTGGGAATTATGACGCCATAAAATTTGCCCCGTAAGATAAGAAATTCCATGAAGACTATAAGCCTTTCCCTTGAAGAAATCTGTATACAACCCCATGCGACTCCCGGTGATCAATACATACCGCTTTGCAGGATCAGACCCACCCACATCAGTGAAGGTCGGAGTCCCCTTGATCACATCCCCGACGCTGGTGCTCCAGATGACCTTGCCATCCCGAGCTCGGATTTTTTTTAAGTGATGGCTCAGCGTTCCCTGAATGAGAAAAGTCTCTCCATTTTCATCGATCACGAGCGGTTGCCCGGTCCAGCCCGCTCCTTTCCAGGTTTTGAAGCCCATCTGCCCGAGGTTCGTCTTACCCGAACCGAGGTAGGTTTTCCACTTCACGCGGAGGGCGGTGGGAGCGTAATTCCCATAGTAGTTCCGCTGTTGATCGCCCAGGTAAGTCGAGATCCGGGGCGTGATTTGCGCAGGAAGGATCACCGTTGACGCAAAAAAGATGAGCTTGAGAAAAATTTTCATGATTTAAAATGAACTTTGAATTTGATGCAGTGGAATGGGATCAGGATATGCACGAAAATTGTGGTCCGTGAAATGCCACCATTCTGCAGGAAGAGCGTAAAATCCGGCCTCATTCATCGCTTGTTGAAGAATCCTCTTCCGCTCCATGATGCGAGAATCAGGGTGCTGATAAGCTGCCGCAGCTTGCGGGGTAAAGCTATCAAAACCAGTCGGCATCTGAACCGGGCGACCAGCCAACGTGACCAGAGTCACATCAACTGCGGTGCCACAGGAATGTTGGGAAGGCGCGTTGTAAGGATTCGCCACAAAGAGATCATTGTGGCCTGAAGCATCCCAAAGTTGAATCTGAGCGGAGGGAGGACGATAGGCATCCCAGATTTTGATTCGGTAACCCTGTTTTTTCAGAAGCGCATTGGCCCGCTTGAGCCGGGTTGCCGTTTCAGGTCGTAACAAAGCTGGCATATCAGAACGGTAGAGCGCCTTCTTCGCGATGGCGGATCCTGACTTGTAACGCAAATCAATCGCAATGGTCCGATCAACTTCTGAAATTTTGATCAAACCAGCCTGAGCCAAGATCTTATTTTGAGAGACTGGATAGGGAGCATGTGTGCCGCAGCTCCAAAAAAGAAGAATGCTGGAAAGAGCTAGTGCTAAGGCAATCAGTCGAGGCATGGATCACAACTAATCAGTGATTCATCCCAGTCGCAAAGTCTTTCACTCTTTTGCCACATTTCTCGACTGTTAAAAAAACAGCAATTCGTGGTGGCATTTTTCTCAAAGAGGGTGTATAATACACGCAAGCTAATAAAACTTTACTTATTAACCGATGAAATTGACTAGACTCTCACTTGCTCTGCTCTCTGGAGTAGCTCTCGTATCTTGCACCGCAACGCAACAACAATGGGGCCTCGGCGGAGCGACTGCCGGTGGCGCAGCTGGCGCCATACTTGGCGATGACACTGCGGACATCGTGCGTGGCGCAGTCGCTGGAGGCGCAGCAGGCGTCGGAGCTGCGGTCTATACCGAAAATCAACAAGGAAGCCCGGCCGTGGTGAATCCTGGTCAAAACGTGATCCCAGCTTCTCCGCCCGTTGCCCAAACCAGAATCCCGACCGCGACTCTGACCAACGTTCCCGGAATCGTGGTTAGCCCTTTTGCACCTTATAATAAGGTGAATGTGACTGGTTTCAAATCAGGCTCCAAAGCCCGTGACCCCTACACAAAAACTCAAGCTCACAAGGGAATCTTCCTTGTGCCTTAATTGCTTTCCAATTTTTAATCCCAAAAAGCCCGACCTCCTCTGCGAGTTCGGGCTTTTTTTGGAAAAGGCAGAAGTCACGCCCCTCTCAAGAAGCTGAAAAATTGTTTTAACAATTGATCAATCGCCATTTTCAGTCCGATATTCTTTCTCACTTACTGAAAGATGTCTCCATATGCCACTCTCCTCGTTTTCTTAAACTCTGTCCTCGCAAGCACGGCAGACATTCTCTCTGAAAACACTCCCGGCCTGAAACAGAACTCTTCCTACACCCAAAAATGAAATATCCCATCTTCGTTCTTCTTCTCCTGCAACTCATCACTCAAGCAGCCGAAAAACCAAACATCATTCTCTTCTTTGTCGATGACATGGGCTGGGACGACCTCGGCTACCGTGACCCACGTTACGAAACTCCCAACCTCGATAAACTCGCCACCGAAAGCATCGACTTCCAACAAGCCTACATCCCCTGCCCCACCTGCAGCCCCAGTAGAGCCGCCCTCGTCACCGGACAGCATCCCGCCAAACTCCAACTCGTCCGACACATCCCCACCAGCCCAAAACACGGCGGAGATGCCTATGGCCGAACCAACAAAGAATTCAACCTCTGGCCCAAAGACCCCGCCCAATTCCCCTCACGTAACTGGCTTCCTCTCGAAAAACAAACCTATGCCGAAGCACTCCGTGAACTGGGTTACTACAATCTCTTCGTTGGAAAATGGCACCTTGGCCACGAACCCTATCATCCCATTCATCAGGGGTTTCATCGACAAATCGGCACCACCAACTGGGGGAACCCCAAATCATACTACCCTCCGTATTTCAGACACAACGAAGTCTTCGCCGACGAAACCGAACGCTACCTCACTGATAAACTCACCGACGAAACCGTATCATTCATCAACGATTATCAAAAAGAAGAACCCTTCATGATCTCCCTCTGGTACTATTCCGTCCACGCCCCCCTACAAGGTCGGAGAGATCTCGTAAAACATTTCCGGAAGAAAGGATTCAAAGGCAAAGAAGCTCACTATGCCGCTATGGTCACCACCATGGACGAGTCCATCGGCCGCATCCGCAAAGCTCTTCACCAACGTAAAATCTCGGACGACACCGTCATCATTTTTCTCTCGGACCAAGGATCACTCTTCGAAAACAAACCATTCCGAGGCGGAAAGAAAAGCGACACCCTCTGCGAAGGCGGAGCTCGCGTCCCCCTCATCATCCATTGGCCCAAGGTCATCAAACCCAATCAAAAAAGTAATGAAATCGTCCAATCAACCGACCTCTTCCCGACTCTCGTAGACATCGCCGGAGGGTCACCCAAACAATTCGCCAACTTAGACGGCCTCTCCCTCCTGCCCACTCTCAAAAACAACACCCCCATCCAACGGAAACGGCCTATTTTTGGTTACCGGGCATACCAAGACCTCTACGCCTCCGCCCGGGAAGGTTCCTGGAAACTCCTCGCATACCGCAGCGGGAAAACAGAACTCTACAACCTCTCCAAAGACCTTGGCGAAACCACTGACATCTCAAAAGAGCACCCCGAAATCACCACCCGACTCGCTCAACAACTCCGGAAATGGGAAGGCCAAGTCGGTGTAGAAAAATTTTCAGGGATCAAATAAACATCGCCATGGTAAAAGTTCTTGCCCTCCTCCTCTCTTCCCTCCTTCTGAGTCCATCAGCGGAACTTCCCAACATCATCCTCATTGTCTCAGACGATCACGGAGATGACGCCCTCGGCTGCTACGGCAACCCAATCATCCAAACCCCCAACATGGACCGCCTCGCTCGTGAAGGCATCCGCTTCACCAATGCCTACTGCACCACCGCCAGTTGTGCTGCCAGTCGCTCCGTGATCCTCACTGGGAAATATGGCCACGCCACTGGCTCCTACGGCCACGTTCACGATTACCACCATTTCAGCACTTACAAGAACGTTCGCTCTCTCCCCGTCATGCTCGCAAAAAAAGGGTATCACACCGCCCACATCGGTAAATACCACCTCGCCCCCAAGAGCGTCTACCACTTCCAAACCACCCTCCAAGCCCATCCTCGTAACACCGTGGAAATGGCCGAAGCCTGCCGCTCAACCATCACCGGAGATCGTCCTTTTTTTCTCTACTTCTGTCCGGATGATCCCCATCGCGGCCCTCCTCTTGACCAGCAACAATGGGACTCCCCCAACTCCTTCGGTAATCGTACTAAAGGATACCCCGGAGTCACCCCCGTCCAGTATGACCCGGCAAAAGTCATCGTCCCTCCCTTCCTCCCAGACTCTCCCCAGTGCCGAGCGGAAATCGCAGAATATTACCAATCGATTTCCCGGATCGATCAAGGGCTCGGCAAACTCCTACAAATTCTCCAAGACAGCGGAAAAGCGGACAACACCGTTATCCTCTACCTCTCAGATAATGGCATGGCCTTCCCCGGAGCCAAAACCACCGTCTACGAACCTGGCATTAAACTTCCCTTCATCTATAAAGACCCTCGTACTTCTCTGAAAGGAAAGACCAATCACTCCTTCATCAGTTGGGTAGATCTCACCCCCACCATCCTTGAGCTAGCTGGCCTCAAGCCAGCCGCTGATCAATTTCATGGCCGTTCTATCCTCCCCATCCTGGCAGAAGAATCCGCTCAAGATTGGCAACAAATTTATGCCGCACATAATTTTCATGAACTCACGATGTACTACCCCATGCGCGTCATTCGCTCCGGCAATATGAAACTCATCTGGAACATCGCTTACCCCCTAGAATACCCCTTCGCCACTGACCTTTGGACCGCATCCACCTGGCAGCAGGTTTATCGAAACAAACTGGAGTTTTTTGGAAAACGCACCGTCAAAGACTACCTCTTTCGTCCCCGATTCGAACTCTACGACCTCGTAAAAGACCCCTTCGAAAATAAGAACCTCGCCCTCGAACCCGCCCATGCTGCGACCCTCCTCTCCCTACAAAAAAAGATCAAAGACTTTCAACTGAAAACAAATGATCCGTGGCAAATCTCTTGGGGTGACTACCGCACCAAAGAACAAGGTTCAGGCGTTGGCCCCTAAACTCCCCCTTCATAAATCCAGCTTTAAGTGATGTTCGACTCTCTTGTGAAGGATCCTAATGGGGATCGCACCCACGCCAGGCATGAATGGCGCGAGCTTAAGCGGCTTTTCGTCGTTTCCGGTAGGCACTGGTTCGGGTGTCTTTTTCCTGAAAAAGGTGACGGGGCTTTGTGAGAAGCGGGTAGCTCTTGGGCCTTCGTTTGATGGCTCGGGGCT
>CALGLJ010000005.1 GCA_937930235.1 uncultured Verrucomicrobiales bacterium
CCTACCGGCGTTGCCGGAGAGTCTTGCGTGACGACTTGTTATAGAAGGGCAATTTTTCCCGTGGACGCTCGACCTGAAAATGCCCGATCAAACTCTGCCTCCGGCTTCGCTGGCTCGGAGGGGGGCTTCATCTTCAATGAATAATTAAGTGAGCTCCACTCAAGCGATGACGGCAGGCCGTGGAACGAGGGGCTTTAATGCCAGGAGGTTTCGCGCAACCCTTGTTTGGGTATTGTTGCCTCACCTCGTGTCTCTTTCTGATTTTTTTGATTTCCTCGATCCCCTCTCGGGGCTCGCCGAATCTAACATCATTCGCTCGCAGAGCTTAAAGACCCTTTCAGCGTCTTTGCCCGCAAATTATGTCTGGCAGAAAAATCTGGCAGAAAAATCGGATGCGTCGTTCCGACGATCCGCTACACCCTTTATTGTTCGACCAATTCAGATTGCTAGTCACTCCACCAGTTCTCTCGCAATCGAACTGGAATTTCTTCATACCATTTTGGGCGAGTTCCAAGAAGTGCATATTTAACTCTAATCACGCCGATTTCATCTTTTTTTGATACCTCTCGATAAGTTCTAATAGTACCTTCTTCGCTCTAACTGGATCAGCTAGTGGATCACCAGCCGCGATTGTTGAGTGCACTGTGCCCGACAAAACAACTGGATAAGAAACTACTGCGCCGTTCGAGACCGGAAAAGCAAAGTCATGCTCTTCATTTTTCGCATCAACTACTTGTAAATAGACACTACCTCCATCGAGATACATATCGCCAGAGATACTTTTTAGAGGCACAGAAATTCTGGCTAACGCTGCCTCCTCTCCTGAGAGATCAGGGTGTTCCTTGTCAACAAATGAAAATACAAACGCTGCTATTACAGCGGCCAACAAAGTGAAGACCGCTACACGCAATTTCATACGGAATGTTGTTCTTGTTCCAGATACCACGGCACCGTTTTCCGAATCCCCGAAGAGAAATTTTCGACAGGAGCCCAGCCCAGATCGTTTTCAATTTTGGTAGGGTCAATGGCATACCGGTAATCGTGTCCAAGACGGTCAGGCACATATTGGATGAACTCTTCTGGTGATTTGATTGCTCTACCGGGCGTCAGCTCACGCACGGTTTGGATCAGCTCATGGATCACATCCACATTCTTCATCTCACATCGCCCACCGATGACATAGGTCTCTCCAACCTCACCTTGAAACAGCACCATTGTCAGAGCCCGAACATGATCCCTCACATAGAGCCAGTCGCGGACATTTTCCCCATTGCCATACACTGGGAGCGATTCCCCTTGTAAGATTCGATGAATCATCAATGGGATCAGTTTCTCTGGAAATTGGTGCGGCCCGTAATTATTTGAGCAATTCGTGATGATCACCGGAAAACCATACGTGTGATAGTAGGCACGAGCCAAATGATCGCCTCCAGCCTTCGAGGCACTGTAGGGACTATTCGGAGCGTATGGGGTGGATTCACAAAAAGCATCATCCCCTGCGAGGAGAGAACCGTAAACCTCATCGGTCGAGACATGCAGGAATCGACCTGAATCCCTCAGATTTTTCGCATCAAGATACTGCCGGAATTCATCTAATAGGCAAAATGTCCCCACGACATTCGTTTCGATAAAATCATCCGGGCGAGCAATGGAACGATCCACATGAGATTCGGCGGCAAGATGCATGATGGAATCGATCTCATGGTCATTCAGGATCTGTCGAATGAGTTCTCGATCAGTGATGCTTCCTTTAACAAAAATGTGACGCGGATCTGTAGATGTTGAAATTAAGTTCGAGAGACTTCCCGCGTAAGTCAGGAGATCCAAAATCACGACTTTATGAACCGAGACTCCGAGTTCCTTTGATGCGTCTTGCAAGAGGTAATGAACTAAGTTGGAACCGATAAAGCCAGCTCCTCCCGTAACTAAAATATTCATTAATTTGCTCGCCCCACAATTTCGATTCCGGCGTCATTCTGCAAGCTCATTTCTGATTGTTCCTCGAGAGGGACCTCAGAGAAATGCTCACCAGGACTTAGGAATCAATGGTGGCATTGATGAAAGGAAAAAATTCTTCACTTTTGTCTGATTTCTCAGTTCCCCCATGCCGTGACATTGTTTTAGGGTAACAACACTCAAGAAATCAACATGGCATCTCCTCAGAAACTTCTCGTAGCAAATCGCGGTGAAATCGCCGTGCGTGTCTTCCGTGCCGCAACTGAACTCGGCATCCCTACTGTTGCCATATATGCCGAGGAAGATCGCTTTTCTCGCCATCGCTTTAAGGCTGATGAATCCTACCAACTCGATGTCACGAAAGGACCAGTGGGCGCGTATCTGGATTACGAGGGGATCGTCACCCTTGCGAAATCAAAAGGAGTGACTCTCATTCACCCAGGATATGGTTTCCTCTCTGAAAATGCGGATTTCGCTCGAGCCTGCGCGCGCGAAGGGATTACTTTCATTGGGCCTTCTGCGGACCTCCTCGGATCCATGGGCGATAAGACTGCGGCCCGGGCCCAAGCAATCGCGGCCAAGGTGCCCGTTCTCCCCGGCACCGATGATGCCATTGCCGATCCCGATCAGGCACTCACAGTCGCTCACGAAGTGGGTTTTCCACTCATTATCAAAGCGGCCTTCGGAGGAGGTGGACGCGGAATGCGGATTGTGGAAAAACCGTCCGAACTGCAAGCTCTTCTAACCGAAGCGCAAGAAGAAGCGCAAAACGCATTCGGAAACCCCGCTGTCTTTCTCGAACGATACATTAAGCGCGCCAAACACATCGAAGTCCAGATTCTCGGTGATCAACACGGCAACGTCGTCCACCTGCATGAGCGAGATTGTTCTGTGCAGCGCCGCTATCAAAAAGTGGTCGAAATCGCCCCATCCATCGATCTGGAAGGTGATCTGCGCAATGAACTCTGCGAAGCCGCCGCCAGACTCGCACGAGACATCGGGTATAATAATGCTGGCACGGTCGAATTTCTCTACGACATGGATTCCAAAGAATGGTTCTTCATTGAAATGAATCCACGAATTCAGGTCGAACACACCGTCACGGAATGTGTCACCGGCATCGACCTCGTCCGTTCACAGATTCTCGTTGCTCAGGGGCATCAGCTCCATGAAAGCGAAATCAACATCCCCGCTCAGAATGAGATCCCCTGCAATGGCTATGCCATTCAATGCCGGATCACCACCGAAGACCCGGAAAAGAATTTTGCGCCAGACTACGGCCGGATCATGAACTACCGCTCCGCCGCAGGTTTTGGGATTCGTCTCGACTCCGGTAATGGCGATGCTGGGGCCGTCATCACCCCATACTATGACTCGATGCTCGTGAAGCTCACCGCTATGGGTTCCGACTTTGAAATGGCCTGTCAGCGGATGGACCGCGCTCTTCGGGAATTCCGTATTCGAGGGGTGAAGACTAACATCCCATTCCTTGAGAATGTCATTGCAGACGAAACCTTCCGTGCCGGAGATGCGCACACCAAGCTCATCGACACCAAAAACAGCCTCTTCACCTTTAAGGCCAAACGTGACCGCGCCACCAAGCTCCTCAACTACCTCTCTGATCTCACGGTCAATGGAAACCCTGGAGCAAAAAATTGGCGTCCCGCCAAACCCTTCGCCAAACCTCGTATTCCCGACACCACTCCCAAAATACCCTTTCAAGGCTCACGAGATATTCTTTTAGAAAAAGGCCCGGAAGCCTTCGCTCAGTGGATCAAAGATGAGAAACGCCTTCTCGCGACCGATACCACAATGCGTGATGCTCACCAGTCCCTGATCGCGACTCGTATGCGGACATACGACATGCTCAATATCGCAGAAGCATACGCGAACCGGACTCCCAACCTCTTCTCCCTCGAGATGTGGGGCGGGGCCACTTTTGACACCGCCATGCGCTTCCTCAAAGAAGATCCTTGGGAACGTCTCCGGGAACTCCGCGAACGTATTCCCAACATCTGTTTTCAGATGCTTTTCCGAGGCTCCAATGCCGTGGGATATTCTAATTACCCCGATAACGTCGTCGCCGGTTTCGTGAAGCATGCCGCGGACTCAGGCATGGACATCTTCCGAATCTTTGACTCCCTCAATTATCTCCCCAACATGCAAGTCGCCATGGAAGCCGCTCGCGAACATGGGCAAGCGGTCTGTGAAGCCGCGGTCTGCTACACCGGAGACATTACCAATCCTGATCGTGCAAAATATTCTCTGAAATACTACGTCGCTAAAGCCAAAGAGCTTGAAAAAATGGGAGCCCACATTCTCTGCATCAAAGACATGGCAGGCCTCTGCCACCCAGCGGCGGCCACGAAGCTCATCTCCACCCTAAAACAGGAAATTGACCTGCCCATTCACTTCCATACTCACGACACCTCGGGGCTCAATGCTTCCAGCATCCTCGCTGCGACAGAGGCCGGCGTAGATATCGCAGACATGGCCCTCGCCTCCATGTCCGGCTCGACCAGCCAGCCGAATCTCAATTCCATCTGTGCTGCCCTCCGTGGCAACGAACGTGATCCCGGACTTGAAATCGATACTCTCAATGATTTCTCCGATTACTGGGAAGAAATCCTCACCCACTACGAACCCTTTAACTCTGCTCCCCGGAGCGGCACCGCAGAAGTCTATCTTCATGAAATGCCCGGAGGCCAATACACCAACCTCAAAGAACAGGCAAATGCCATGGGGCTGGGCCACCGTTGGCAGGAAATCGCTCATACCTATGCCGATGTCAATCAGCTCTTTGGTGACATCATTAAGGTCACACCTTCTTCTAAAGTTGTCGGTGATATGACCATGCTCCTCGTGACTCAGAATCTCAAGGCGGATGACCTTCTCAATGGGAATGCCCCGACTTTAGATTTCCCAGAATCTGTCATCGATATGCTGGCAGGTGGTCTCGGTCAACCAGATGGCGGTTGGCCCAAAGAGATTCAAAAACTTGTCCTCGGTGATCGGCCTCCCGTCACGGTGAGACCCGGAGAACTTGCTGCACCCATTGATCTTGATGAAGTGCGAGCCGAGCTGGGAGAACAGACAAGTGAAGATGAACTCTACAGTCACCTCATGTATCCTCAGGTTTTTGCGGACTATCAGCAGACCCTTCAGGACTACGACCGCCTCACCGTCCTCCCGAGTCCAGCTTACTTCTACGGCCTGCAGGCAGGGGAAGAAATCCATGTTGATATCGCTCCCGGAAAAACCCTGTTCATTAAGCTTCTAAATATCGGAGAAGCTGATTCTGAAGGACGCCGTACTTTATTCTACGAACTCAACGGCATGCCTCGCGAATGTGTCGTCGTCGATAAAGCGCTCGGAAAAGAAGTCGCGTCGAATCTCAAAGGCGAACCAAGCAACCCAAATCACATCATTGCTCCTCTGCCGGGCATGATTAGTGAAGTGGCGGTCAAAGCTGGTGATGAAGTCAAAGAAGGCGATAAGCTCGTCGTTCTTGAAGCGATGAAAATGCTCACCACAGTCAGTGCGCCGCAAGACGGAACCATAGCCGAAACTTTCCTCGCTAAAGGACAGCAAGCAGACACTGGAGACCTCTTGGTCACCCTGAATCCTTAAAACCAGAATCAGCGAAGACTATTATACCCGGCTTTAACCATGAGCCGTTTGACATCGCGCCGTGACACCTTAACTCGATCGCCTGGATGACGCTCGAGCAGAGCAAGCGTTTCACGCCCAATGAGAAGCGGTAGCCAGGTGGCGAATCGCATCCGCTTGCCATATAAAGCATGGCAATAGCGTTCGGCATCTTCGAATCCTTGCTGGGCCATCTCAAACCAGCGCTGCCGCCCTCCTTCTGGAAGGTATTTTCGTCCCAATGCGAGATCCTCTTTTTCATCTCGGAGGATATTGATCAGCTGTAAGCTTTGACCATACTTCCGCCCCCAAGCGCTCATCGTTTCCGGTGAGGCGGAGGCAAATTCCCCGAGCCCGAACCCAAGTTCAGTCCAGAACTCTCCGACACAACCGGCGACTTGATAAGTATATTGCTGTAGTTCGGCGTCATTTTCCAGCTGAACGACCCCCTCTCCCTGAAATCGGGTCAAATCCCACGTTTGCCCTTCGGTAATGATCTCGACGACCTTCCGAACCGAATCCTGCTGCCATTCCGGTAATTGATTTAAGGAATCGATACAGTCTGAGGCTCGTGAGACCAAGATCTGCTCTCCTTCACTCAGGCCAGAGAGTTGGTCTAAATCGGCAATGGCAAAGGAGGTCTTAAAATCATGGAGAAGCTGCAAACGAGTTTCCACGGAAGCACCACCAGCATCCGCGATGGTGTCACTGAGTCGAGCCAAGAGATATCCTACGCTGGCTGGTTCCCGGAATCCCCCAGGAAGAAAACGTAAGCTGAGATAAAATGAACGCGAGACATCACGCAGCACCTTTGTTCCCAGACCAGATTTTAATGTCACGGCCTGTTCTTTTCCGAATCGCACCGCAGCTCAAGTTTTTTGGTGACTTGAGCATCGTAAACTTCCCGCCATGCTAGCTGCGCCTTGCACCTCTACCTCCATATCCCCTTTTGTCATCGAATTTGCCCCTACTGTTCATTTTATAAGCATACTCCGGGCGGAACTGAGATGGGTCAATTTGTGGAAGCCCTTCTTACCGAAGCCCGATTCGCCGCTAAAAAAGAGATTCCACCATTGAGGACAATCTATTTTGGAGGAGGAACTCCTTCGATGCTTTCACCCACCCATCTGACCACTCTCTTTCAGGGTTTACGTGAAATTTTCGATTTTTCAGAAATCGAAGAGATCACTTTTGAAGCAAATCCCGCGACCTTCACCACCCGGACGGCTCAATTTTATCAAGAGCTCGGAATCACTAGAGTGTCTCTCGGAGTGCAGGCGTTCCACCCCACTCACCTCCAAACTCTCGGTCGCGAACACACCGTAGCGCAGGCGGTTGCGTCGGTAGAGCTTCTCCGCGATGCGGGCCCTGCTGAGGTGAATATCGACCTCATTTTTTCCATTCCAGGGCAGAGCCTTGCAGACTGGGAGGCCACCATTCGGCAAGCGATTGATCTCAATCCTGATCACATTTCGGCTTACAATCTCACTTACGAAGAAGACACGGAATACTTCGAGCGTTTTGAAAAAGGTGATTTCTCCGACAATCCTGACCTTAATGCACAGATGTTCACCTTAGCTCATCATCTCCTCACAAAGGCTGGCTATGAGCATTATGAAACCTCGAACTACGCCCAGCGAGGAAAACGCTCGACTCACAATGAAGGTTACTGGGCCGGAAATGATTATCTTGGTCTCGGCCCTTCCGCCGTTTCCACGATCCAACGAGAACGCTGGCAGAACCTCGCTGATACCTCTGGCTATTTACAGCGGATTAAATCACTTGGTCATGCGCTTGACTCACATGAACGTCTCGACGATGAAGCTTGGCGTTTAGAGCGAATCGCGCTGATGCTACGCACCATCGAAGGACTTCCCAATCAGTATCTCTTACCAGAAACCAATCTCTCTCACCTCGCCGACTATCTTGAACTCACCCCGACGCACCTTCGTTTAATCGGCGAAGGTCCGCTTCTCGTTGACTCCATCGCTCCTGAATTATGTTGAACACCCTCTACCCCGCTGCCCGTGCCATTCTTTTCAAATTAGAGGCCGAGAAAGCGCATCACCTCTCAATGACTGGTCTGCGCCTGATGGAGCAGACTGGCATTCTGTCAATCTGCACCACTCCACCAAAAAACAAACCCGTGACGCTCGCGGGTATCACCTTCCCGAACCCCGTCGGACTAGCCGCAGGCCTTGATAAGGAAGCAAATACCATCGATGCCCTTGGTCGTCTGGGCTTTGGTCATGTGGAAGTCGGCACTCTCACCCCAAAACCTCAACCTGGCAATGATAGCCCTCGGCTCTTCCGCCTCCCCGAACATCAGGCCCTCATCAATCGCATGGGCTTTAACAATCCCGGGATTGAAAGCGGCATCGAGAATGCCACCTCCTCCAGAAGCTTCAAGGGCGTGATCGGAATCAATATTGGGAAAAATAAAGACACCCCCAATGCACAGGCACTCGATGACTACGCCGTGGCATTTGAAAAGGCGTATCCGCATGCCGATTATGTCACCGCGAATTTCTCATCTCCAAACACCCCAGGACTTCGTGATCTTCAATCGAGTGAAACCGCAGCCCGCCTGTTAGAGACGCTCAAAGCGATCCAAGCCAAGCATCAACGCTATGTTCCAATTGCGCTCAAAGTCGCACCGGATCTGCGAGAGGATGAAATTACTCAATTGAGTAAAGTCTTTGTAGATGGTGGACTCGATCTTCTGATTGCCACTAATACGACTCTGAGCCGAGAGGCGGTGGCCGGGCATCTTCATGCGGAGGAGGCGGGAGGACTCTCGGGTTCTCCTCTCACTCAGCAAGCTACCGAGATCATTTCTTCTTTCCACTCGAAGATGGGACCGACGGTTCCGATCATTGGGGCTGGAGGGATTTTTAATGCGGAAGATGCGCTCGCCAAACGAGAAGCTGGCGCTTCCCTCGTGCAACTCTATACCGGTTTCATTTACCGCGGCCCTGCATTGGTCCACGAAATCATCGAGGCTTGGTAAAGGCTCACTTAAAAAAGCCTCTTTTTAGAACACCAGCTCTAGGCCAAAATTTGATCAAGGGTCTGCTCAGAGGCCAAATCAAGCAGCACGAGATCTGGCTCATATTCCAGAAGTTCGGCTTTGGTAAATTTACCCGTAGCCACGGCCACACTCTTAGCACCGCAGGCCTTGGCGCAGGCGATGTCCTTTGGAGTATCGCCGATGACAATGACGTCGTGGGAGGCAAATTCTTTTCCTGAACGTTCGATGGCAATCGGTCCAAGCAGATTACGATCCCAGTGATCATCACCATACGACCCGAAACGGAAATAATGATCGAGTCCGTAGTGTTTTGTTTTCACCGCAGCCCCTGCGGTAATATTTCCCGTTAGTAAACCAAGAGTATGCTCAGTCTCCATCAGAGTCTCCAAAAGCACTGAGACTCCATCAAGAATGCGTCCGCCAAAATCGGAGTGATTTAGATTTCTCTGAAGGCGCACCAGATAATCTTGGTAAAACGTATCCTCTAACTTGGCATCATAAGGCTGATCAAAATGTTCAAAGAGATTGCGTACGATCCCGCTGTCAGTCGATCCCGCTAGATCTAGAGGAGGCCCCTCCCCTCCGAAGATCGTTTTAGCGGCCTCCTTGAGAGCAGACATCCCGGCCCCACCAGTATCAATGAGGGTGCAATCAATATCAAAAAGAAGAAGCTTAGTAGACATGCAGTGAGCTAAAATACGGACTATCCAAGGATGAGAAGAAAGAGTCAGGACAATCCATCCTGTCTTTCAGAACAATCAAAACAATCCGTTTCGATGCGCTAGATCACGATTACTCAGATTCCTCCGAAGAATCATTCTCATGATCGATGACCTCTTCATCATCTTCTTCAAAGTCATCTTCTTCGATTAACTCTCCATGCTCCATCTGGAAGTGGCGCACTTGTTTCTCCTTCGGAAGCGGAGAGAGAACCATGCCAATCGCTCGACCTGCAAGTTTCGGCTCCATATCAACATGTGCCATTCCTTTGAGGTCATCTTTGACGCGATTCATCACGACAAAACCAATTTCCCGGTGCGCATTTTCACGGCCCCGAAACTGAAGTTGCACTCGCACTTTGTGGCCTTCTTCTAGGAATTTCTCAGCGCGTGAACATTTGATATTGTAATCATGTTCTTCGGTGCGAACACGGAATTTGACCTCCTTCATTTTCACCGTTCCTTTGCTCTTGGAAGTTTTCTTGAGCTTGGCTTGTTCGTATTTCCATTTGCCATAATCGACAATTTTACAAACAGGTGGATCTGCTTTCGAAGCGATTTCGACAAGGTCCAAGCCGACAGACTTAGCTTTATCAAGCGCTTCACGCGTCGTCATGACGCCGAGCTGCTGTCCTTCTCCAAAGACAACACGGATTTTAGGGGCACGAATTCGCTCATTGATCCGGGTCATGTCCCGGCGTGGCGATTTTTTGAACTTCTTTTTAGCGATGGTATCAGGCGGTTGGGTTCAGAATCACAGACCATAAGATCTGCGAAAAAGGAAAGGGCTCATAGAAATCGAGCCATGAAACGGGGGCATTTTTCATAATGCGAAGTGATGCTTATGAGTCGACCTGCGCTTCAAGCTTTTCACAAAGCGAGCGGAGGGAAATTTCATCACTAATCCGTTGGATAAATTCATTGAGAGGTAAACTGCCGAGATCTCCAAGATCTCTGTGACGAACGCTAATGGTGTTATCTGCCACTTCACGTTCGCCTAAGACACAAAGGTATGGTAGGCGGTCCATGCGGGCAAGCCGAATTTTGGCCCCAATTTTATCCCCCGCTCCATCCATGGTCACGCGCACGCCCCGATCAGCAAGGGAGGTCACAATTTCCTGAGCCGCAGCATTATATTTTTCCGAAATGGGGAGAATCCTCACCTGCTCAGGAGCAAGCCAAACGGGGAATTTCCCTTCGAAATGCTCAATGAGCAAACCGACAAAACGCTCAAGTGAACCAAAGGGAGCCCGGTGAATCATGACGGGGCGATGCGGTTTATTATCGGAACCAACGTAGCTTAGGTCAAACCGCTCCGGGAGATTGTAATCGACCTGAACGGTCCCAAGCTGCCAATCGCGCCCAATGACATCTTTGACTACAAAATCGATTTTCGGGCCATAAAATGCTGCTTCCCCTAATTCCTCGGTGTATTCAACTCCGAGAGTTTGCACCGCTTCCCGCAGGGCGGATTCGGCCTTATCCCAATTCTCAGGCTCTCCGACGTATTTATCAGAATCCGGATCTCGAAGCGAAAGACGCACTCCGTAATCATTCATCCCCAGAGTTGTGAGGACTGTTTTCACCAGCCCCAGGCATCCTTGGACTTCTGCCGCGACTTGCTCCGGAGTGCAGAAAATATGCGCGTCATCCTGCGTGAAACTCCTCACCCGAGTGAGTCCACCTAGCTCGCCCGACTGCTCCCAACGATAGACGGTCCCAAATTCTGCAAGACGGACCGGAAGATCACGATAACTGCGGGCATCGCTATCAAAGATTTTGATATGGTGCGGGCAGTTCATTGGCTTCAAGAGAAAGCCTTCGATTTCTCCCGTACTAATATAATTCACCAGATCACTACATTTTGCCTGCTCATCCGCAAGCTCCCTCATGGCGTCTCTCTCCACGATCGGAGGGAACTGTGAATCTTCGTAGTAGGGAAAATGCCCTGAAGTCCGATAGAGATCGAGCTTTCCAATATGAGGGGTAAAGACTTGAAAATAGCCCTGCTTGTCGAGTTCTTCCGAAATAAAGTCCTGTAGCTGACGCCGAATGATTCCCCCTTTGGGCTTCCAGAGAGGAAGTCCCTGTCCCACGGACTCATCAAAGGTGAAGAGACCCATCTCTTTTCCGAGTCGTCGATGATCACGTTTTTTAGCCTCTTCCAGGCGTTCCAAGTGCTCATCGAGCATGGTTTTGTTTTTAAAACAGGTTCCGTAAATGCGCTGGAGAGATTGCTTGTTGGCATCTCCTTTGTAGTAGGAACTCGCAATCGACATGACCTTGAAAGCTTTACAATTCCCAGTTCGTCCCACGTGCGGGCCAGCACAGAGATCCCAAAAGTCCCCGTTTTTGAAAATTGAAATTTCTTCACCTTCTGGGATGTCGCTGAGCAAATCGACCTTAAAGACCGACTCGACCTCGCGCTCCGCAACCGAAGCCAAGCGGCCAGATTTTGCCATCACCATCGCTTCTTCACGGGAGACAACCATGCGCTCAAAGGGTGAATTCTCTTTCACCACCTTCTTCATCTCGGCCTCAATTTTAGGAAAATCCTCAGGGGTGATACGATGCTTCAAATCGACGTCGTAGTAGAATCCTCCCTCAACTGGAGGCCCAGCCGCGAACTGCGCATCTGGCCAGATCCGACAGACTGCCGTGGCGAGAACGTGCGCACAAGAGTGGCGGAGCCGTTCGAGATCCGACATTTGATGCCGCTCTTCCAATGTCTTACGTTCTTTATCGTCTGCCATAAACGCGGGAGGTAAAGCATCAGGACGCAGAATTTGCAACTCTGATCACCGCTCTTTCTCAGTTCGTCACCTAATCTTGGGAGGAGACGAAACAGTTCCTCGACGCATTCCGGGAATCTTTCGTTTGGAAAATACGAAAAACCACCTTCCCCGAACCAAGTTACTTAAATTAAGTAAATATTAATAATAATGTTTTGTAAATCAATGAACGAAAAGCTCTTCGTGGAGGCCAAAAGCTTCCCCGCTCACCATCATGGAATCATTTCTTCAGCAGCCAGCGCCTTCCAGCCTCCATAAAGAACCCAGACTTTGAACCCTAACATCTCTGCAAAATTTTCACGGAGATGTTTGGCTACGATTTCACTCGTTCCACATGCATCTGTGTCGCAGTAGATGACGACATGCGGCCGAGGCGTCACGGCCTGCACTTCCATAAACGCGGCATCAAGATCATCGAGATTTTCATCTTTCTGGTCATTGAAGAGTAAGGAGTTCTTGATGCCATTTTTTTGCCATTCTTTCCTCTTCCGCGCATCAACCCAAAGAACTTGATCTTCGCCCCAGCTCAGAACTGTTTTGAGACACACATGCCCCTCTTTTAGATCAGACTCCGAACAGGGCACTGAGCGGTCAGGCGCACCAACAATCTGCCAAGTCAAAACGCTCATGATAGCAGACAAAGCAGTCAGAGCCAGCATGGTAAGTAGAAGACGCTTCATACCCAATTCATCAACACGAGCACGCAACAAATATGAAACCTCTCAATCGATCTCTCCGCACTAACGAGGAGCCTGCACCACGGCAAACAATTGAAGCTTCTTGAAACGCGAAAATTTTGAATCAGTCTTGATGCGAATCATCCCAAGCTTTGGAGTTGAGCTATCTTTGGGAGAAACATGAATTTCATACTCCCATCCCGGCTTCTTCGTGATGAGTTCGTATGGAAAATCATCATTCGTCCCTCGGGTCCCGGTGATTTTCACCGGGTCTTTCCCGCTCACCTTGATCGAATAAACCTTAGTATCTGTCTTACCACCCTGATCCCAGCGTTGAGTCGAGGGAGTAATCGATACCAAATCAGGAATTGTCACCTCCACAATGAGCTGAACTGGTTGCTGATCTTTTAGATTCAGAAGAATCGCCTTCTCTACCGTTCCTTTAAAATTCCCCAGCTCAAACTTTCCCATGACCTTCCCAGACTCACCAGCTCCCCATTTCAACCTAGTAGAGCGGTCAGCATTTAAGGGCTCAATGCGCGCGCTGAGACAGCTACAAGGAGCATCATAATTGATGAGTTCTGCCCCATTTCCATCAACGGTAAACGGGTATTCTACGATAATCTCCTTGGCATCAGGCTCAACCGTCACCTCGATTCGCTGTTTCTCAAAAAGCATATCTGCGCTAGCAGTCATGATGCTAACGAGTAATCCGAAAATGAGATATTTCACCTCCCCTAGATAAGCTCTAGGATTTTCACTTCAAGAATCAATCTCCCTTTTCTCCACTTAGGACCACGCAGATAGAGGGATTTCCCCTTCGTCAGGATAGGATCTGTTGTCAGAATTTTTCGACCACCCTGCCAGTATTCTAAGAGCATTTGGTAGCGATTTTCATCAATTTTCTGACGGGGTTCAAAGTTGATCAAAATCTCCTTCGATGGTTTGAGTGGAGTCGCCCAATTTTCATACCCCCGAAGGATCGCTTTTTCATCACGCCCTAAGATGCGATAGTGCGAAAACTTGAGATCTTTCAGATTCTGAAGCTCTTCGATCTGCCCCTTGTCCAATTCCTTGTTCTGCTCACCTGCAGCCGAGACATCACCATCTGTGGCATAAATCAACTGCACTCCAAAAGAGCCAATCTGCTCTAGACCGGGATCTTTAGCATGAGCTAGCCCCAAGCAGAGGAGAGCCAGTCCGAAAAAACGATGAAAGGAGGGGATCATTGTTTGGAGCGTATTGTTTAGGGGGTATTACGCTGAAGAGATAAGAGATAGCGCTCAGGAAGAGCCACACTCGCATTTGCCTCTGCAAAGTCCACCTCATCTCCAATCGCATCAAGCCCTTCCATCACGATTGCGGCGACATCTCCCTGAGAGTCAGCAATCACGCGGGCTCCATGTTTTTCCTCGGGAGTATAGACAGATGGCAAAATTTTCTGAGCGAGCTCTGGACCATCAGTAAAATGATTCATTCTGGACCCTGCGAAAAAGGCTAAGACAACTGCAAGTGCAGATGCCGGAACCCAGCCGAACCCAATCTTGGACCACCAAGGATTTTTCCCTGAAGAGACAGGCGCGCTGATTTTCTTTTCCTCATCCCGGATTCTATTCATCACCTGAGTGTTGAAAAAGTCAGGATAAGGAGGCTCTATTGAAGCAGGAAATTCTGCTTTCACTTGGGTATTTAATTCACGAATAGAAGCCATCTCTTCCAAAAGAGATGGATCATCTTTCGCTGCGGCATCGACGACAAGCTGCTCCTCGGGAGTCAGGCAGTCATCAACCCATTTACAAAAAAGTTCTTCAGTCATTACTTTCATCAGACAAGAGTTGTTGGAGTTTTTTACGGGCATAGTAGAGACGGCTCATGACCGTCCCAAGGGAACATTCCATACTATTGGCGATTTCTTTATAGTCAAATCCCTGAACCTCTCGGAGCAGGATTGTTTCTCGGTGTTCAGGAGAGAGAGTTGCCATCGCGACATTGATCCGGTCACCTAACTCGCGATTCTTAATCGCATCGTCAGGCCGGGCAGTGGAAGACGGGGTCGTCGTAGAACCGGCAGCAATACTCCCTCGATCAAGGAGATTATCATCGAGTTCACCGACTGATTCGATCTTCCGTTTACGAAGCCAATCATAGACGACGTTGTGAGTAATTCGGTAAAGCCATGTCGAAAAGCGGGCACGTGCCTCAAACTTGGGCAGAGCCTTCCAGACCTTGATGAAGACCTCCTGGGATAAATCCCAAGCGTCTCCTTCATTTTTGATCATGCTTTGTATCATAGCGAATACTTTTCCTCGATGGCGTGAGACTAGGGTCTCAAAAGCAGAATGATCACCTGATTGATAAGACTGAATGAGCTGATGATCCGAGGGGCCATCTTCTTCAGAACTAGTCGCAGGTGACACTTCTGCAGGTGCCATCAATTGCTTGGACGCTATCCAACGGAAAAAATTCATTAACTTATGTAAAAAAGCTAACGAGATTCTCCTCGGGTGGCCACCCTTTTTCTAACAAGGGGGACAAACGCCTGATGTTTAAGCTCATAGAGATGAATATAACTCGTATTAGCGCTATTTCATAAACAATAATCATGGCCGATAATCATAATCTTGAGCTGGTTGTTCCTCACCCCGACTGCTAATTTTTAAATACTTAGATGGCAGAGGTAGATCAGGAGAATGGAGAAGACATCGCTCTCATGGCTAAAATAGCCATCGGTGATGAAGCTGCCTTTGCCCGCCTCATCGAAAAGCACCAAAATACCGTGGTCGGAACGGTTACTAAAATGACCAATTTCAGCCCAGATGCAGAAGATTTAGCTCAACAAGTCTTCCTCCGAATCTGGAAATCAGCCCATCGTTATCAGCCAACGGCCAAGTTCACGACTTATCTCTTTACCATCGTGAAAAATCTCGTGTTTAACCACACGAAGAAGAATTCTCGCCGCAAAGAGCAATCCCTAGATGAGCAAGAAGAGGAGTGGCACCAGCAAGCTGCAGTCGATAATTCTGCGCGACCAGATCAAGCGCTCGCCCAAGCCGAACTTCAACGCACCGTGGAAAACGCCATTTCCCAACTCCCTGAAAAACAAAAACTTGCGGTTATTTTACGACGACAGGAAAAAATGCCATACGAAGAAATGGCGAATATCCTCGAGATTTCTGTCCCAGCGGTGAAGAGCACGCTCTTTCGGGCGCGAAGCACCCTCCGGAAGCTCCTGCACCCTTACTTGGACGATTGAGCTGATTTCCGCAAGGGAGTCTGATCCGTGAAACGGTGCCACGGAACGGGGCCAAAATTGATTTCCTGAAGCTGAAAGGCGTAAACCGCATCTTCATTTCGTGGATCAAAAGTCGCCGCAAGGTCGATAAAGCATTTGGAAAGCAAGGAATTCTCCTCCCCTTTTTGCTGAAAAAGAACTTCCGCACGAGTCAGCAAGAGATGCGCCAAAGACTTCGCGCTATATTGGGAGTCTCTTTTTCGAGGCATCACTCCCTTTCCTAGTTGGAAATTCAAAACCAAAGCCTGCTTGTTTCGAGGAGAAAGATGTAACGCTAAAGCCAAAACACGATGGGCGAGCGCGAGCGATTCAGGGTTCGCCTTATGATCAACGACAAAATTCCCTGCATGCGCGGCGAGATTTTTAGCATATTCCTCGCGCTCACGATTCACCATTCCCAAATTCTCCCCTAGAAGACTTTCCCTCACTACCAGTGGGGTAAACGCGAAGGCGCCTTCATTTCCCCATGCCATGGCACAGCAAATCAAAAAGAGCCATCCTTGTCTTAAGAGCCTCATCCCCGCTATTCTCTCCATCATGCCCACTGAAGCAAGTGACAAGGGACCTATCCGAAAGGAGATGCGACGTCTTCTTGATTCTTTAGGAAAAGAATTCAAAGAAAATGGCTCTGCTTCCATTGTTTCTCAACTCGCTCACATCCTCCCCGCCCATGCCACATGCGCCATATTTCATGGCACGAGGAGAGAACCCGATGTCTCCTCTCTTTTCCAAGTTCGCCCCGATCTCTCCCTCGCATACCCCCGAATCATCGCTCCGGGAGTGATGGCATTTTATCACACTCCCTGCCTGACCGCACTCAGCGAAGGCAGCTTTGGCATCCTAGAACCCGATCCCAGCTTCCTCCTCGTATCGCCCCATGAAATCGATACCATTCTCTGTCCAGGACTCGCATTTACTCAGGAAGGCCACCGGTTAGGTCAAGGAGGAGGATTCTACGATCGTTACCTACCCGAGGTCTCACATGCTCACATCATCGGAATCGCTTTTGCCGAACAAATCCAAGAGTCTCTGCCCGTAGAAGATCACGACATCTCGATGGGAGATGTCATCATCCCCAAGGAATCACCCCCTCAAGTATTAGAATCATGAAGCCACCCATCGCCCTCACCATTGCCGGTTCCGATTGCTCCGCTGGAGCGGGCTTGCAAGCCGACTTAAAAACATTTTCTTCCCATGGAGTATATGGACTCACTGCCGCCACTTGTTTTGTCGTAGAGACTCCTGCCATTGTCACCGACATCTCGGCACTCCCCCCCGCTATGCTGCAGAAACAAATTTCTCTTCTGCTCGAAAGCTATCCGATTTCTGCAATCAAAACGGGAATGCTCTATTCGGCAGCTCACATTGAGGTGGTGTGTGAGATCTTGGAACATTCTAAAATCCCTCTCATTGTCGATCCCGTCATGATCGCCTCCAGCGGTAATCCACTCATGGAAGAAGGCGCGATTCAAGTCATCCGCGATCGCCTCTGCCCCATCGCGACCGTGCTCACTCCCAATCTTCCAGAAATCGGTGTCATTCTGGACCAAGATGTCGTCACCGAAGAGGATCAAGAGCGCGCAGCGCAAGACTTCGTCCAACGCTATCCCACGGTGGCCTGCTATCTAAAAGGTGGACATCTCGAAAACACCCAAACCCACCGAGACATTCTCGCAACCGCAACAAGCACGGAAAATTTCTTCGCTCCACATCTTGACCTTCCCTACACGCATGGCACCGGATGCACCCTCTCGGCCGCCTTAGCTGCAGGTCTCGCCAAAGGAGAATCCTTACCCTCAGCCGCCCAAAATGCCCATGATTTCACTCATCAAGCACTCGTGAGATCGCACCAATGGGGCGATCTCAGCCACCTCGATCAGGTCCAATCTTAAACAATTTTATTCTTTAAGGTTTCCGAAATACCTCGATACCCGTATGGTGTGCCAGTGGAATACGAGGAAAAATTTATCGAGTTTATGGAGACCGAGAAAAATTGTTCTCCACGCACCCTCGAAAATTACACCTTAGCGTTACGAGTTTTCCGTGAATGGATGGGAGACAAATTTTCTGATTGGAGGACCCTGTCTGGAGATCATTTCCGGGCCTACCTTTTCGAACTATTAAAGGCAGAGCTTTCTCGCTCCACCATTCGGCTACGATTCGCCGCATATCGTTCTTTTTACAAATTCTTGGTGCACCGACATGGCTTCCCAAAATCTCCCGTGGCGGAGGTTGAGCTTCCCAAAGCTGAAAAAAGCCTCCCGGTCGTCCTCACTCTCTCCCAGTGCGTCGAGTTATTGGAGCTCCCTTTAAAACTCCCCCCAGAAAAACAAGCACCTGACTGGATGCCTCTCCGAGACGCCGCCATTCTAGAACTCTTTTACTCTGCTGGACTTCGTCTAGCCGAACTCGCTTCTCTCGATATCGATGACATCGATTATCGTGCGGAGACCGTCCGAGTCATCGGTAAAGGCTCGAAAGAGCGACTCGTCCCCATCGGCTCAGTCGCCATGACCGCAATCCAAAATTACCGCAGTCAGAGCAAAGTCCATGAAGGCCCCCTCTTTCTTTCTAAACTGCGAAAGCGGCTTTCCACTCGCTCGATCAACTTCATTCTCAAGAAATACCTTCGCCACTCCTCGATTCCTTTTAATGTCACTCCGCATAAGCTGCGACACTCTTTCGCCACCCATCTTCTCGACAACGGCGCTGACCTTCGCTCGGTGCAATCTCTCCTCGGACACTCCTCCCTCTCCACCACGCAAATTTACACTCATGTCACAAAAGAACGCCTACGTGACGCCTACGACTCCGCTCATCCTCGAGCCAAGTAAATTTGCTTCCAGTAATTGAGTGAAATTAAGGTAATCGCTTTGAAAAATGCGATTACCCTGCCCTATTGATCTAACTTTTTCACAGCCGAGATCAGACTCGTTTCCAGGTCATCCGGCAGATCATATTTCGGAAGTTCCTTTGCAAACGCAGGCCAGTCGCGCTCGATGCCATCTCCTAAATATGCGTTCAAGCGAGTTGCCACGGTAGAGTCTGCCAGTGATTTAGCGTCTGGATACGTCTTGGTAAGTAAGTCACGTAGCTCACGGTAACGCGTGAGATAATATTTTTGATGATAACCTTCCGCGTATGTAAAGATCTTGATTGGAAGAATCCGCGTTTCCACCTTTTCTTGGGATATTCCCAATTGTGCCGCCCGGGCCTTCATCGATTTCTCAGCGATTAATTTCTGATCATCATTACGGTAAAAGACCGCATTCATATACTGAACGCTCCGATTCGTCGCTTCACATCGATGGCCCTTCCAGAAGTAATCGAGAAGTTTTTCGTAGCTGAGCACCTTGGGATCATAATCGATGGAGATCGCCTCGGTATGATCGCCCATCGCGCGGTAAGTCGGATTTTTCGTATCTCCCCCGCAATATCCAACGCGAGTTCTCAAAACTCCTGCAATACTCCCAAACTGAGAGTCAGGTCCCCAAAATCATCCCATGCCAAAAGTTGCCGTTTCATAGGCCACTTTTGAAATTTCTTTATCCAGCGTGTAAGTGACCGCAGAAACTTTTCCGTTTTCTGGGACTAATTTTTCTCCTCCAATAGCGGAAATAGACGTCATTATAACAAGTGAGGTGATGCCGAGAGCGACAATGTTTCGAATTTTCATGAAAAAGCTTTTTCTCTAAGAGGATAATACACTTGGCATATTCCAGAGCAATGGACTTTTGGACAGTTCTGGCAGATTGATCATTAAATACTAAGTATTATAGATTAAACGCAATGGAAATTCGCTGGCGTCTTGGGGTCACAACTGCCAGTGCGCTGATGGTTGTGATGGCATTCCCCCCTTTTAGCTGGTGGGGACCCGCTCTTCTCGCTTGGTCTCCATTTTTTCTGATCGTCCGCGAGAGCTCTCCTCGTCGAGCTTTCTCTCTGGGGCTAATGCACGGAGGGATCGTCTACACGCTCAGCCTGACCTGGTTTCTCAATATTTTCTCCCTCGGAGCGGTAGCCTTGTGGTTTCTCCTCGCGCTATTTACCGCGATCTGGGGCTGGCTATATAGCCAATTGCATGCTTATAAGTTCCGCTTCATCCCATTACTCGGAACGATTTTATTTGTCGGCCTAGAATACTTTCGCGGAGAACTCTTCTTTTTGAGTTTCCCCTGGATCACCCCCGGAACAGCACTTCCACCCAATTTACTCACTCCAATCTTTGGCACTTATGGGGTCACTTTTTTGGTCGTTCTTAGCGGACTGCTTCTGATTGAACCTGGGAAAAAAACCGAATTATCCGGACTGGCAATCGCCTTAGGAGTGCTGCTGGCCATTTTAATGACCCCAAACAAGGTCGAACCTTCTGGCACTCCTGTGAAAGTGGCTCTCGTTCAGAGTGAGGATTTAAAATTCGAAAATTACCTCACTCAATCATCAATTTTCCCAGGGGTGGTCGATATCATCGTCTGGCCTGAATACGCCCTTAAAGAAGATCCTCAGCAAAACCCTGAAATCATAGAAAAAATCACCGCGCTCCTCCATAAACGCGCCCATCTTTTAATCGCCGGAGGCCCGACCTGGCATGATCCCGATTCTCAAGATTGGTCCAACACCGCATTCAGTTTCACCAAGGATGGGATTCTTGCGACGCATTTTAAAAACTACCCCATTCCATTTTCTAATGATGGCAAAGCAGGAACCGAGGCAAAATCCTTCAGCTTCGAAACTGGCCGTATTGGAACCCCCATCTGTTACGACTGTGATCATCAGCGAGTCGTCAGAGAAATGACCGCTGATGGCGCTCAGCTCTTCTTTGTTCCCACCATGAACAAAATCAAATGGTCAGAACGGCAACACTTACAGCATGGAGTGCATAGCAGACACCGGGCAGCCGAATCTGGACGCTGGTTTGCGGTCGCTTCCACCTCGGGACTGACCCAAATCATTGATCCTTATGGCAACGTCGTCGATCATCTCCCACTCATCGAATCTGACACTCTCATCGGGCAAGTTTACTTTGAAAATCGGGAAACTATTTTCGTGAAATTTGGCTGGCTCTTTGGCCTCGTGATCACCGGGTGTGCGCTCCTGATTTTGCTCCTCATTTTATGGAAAATTCGCAATCAATATCGGGAATATCTCTTGCAAAGAGATCAAAAAATCAGATCACTCAATGCCAACATCAAAAAAAGTGATTCACATTCTCTTTCTCCGAAGTCGTTTTACGACTAAATGATAATCAGATCACTCCTTCTTACTATCTTAAGCGCACTCTTGGCAAATCTCGCCTTTGAACCTTTTTCCATTTCTGACAGTTGGAACATTTGGCTCTTCATATTGATCGCATGGATTCCCTTCCTCCTCGCCCTGAGAAATAGCTCTCCCCGGCTCGCATTCTACCTCGGACTGATTCATGGACTCATTCTCTATGGATGCTCTCTCTCTTGGCTTTGGAGCATCTTTGGGACCATGGCGATCCCACTCTGGGCGATGCTCGGTCTATTCACCGCAGCATTTGCCGTTTTGAGTGTGAAGTTCACGGCCCACTCCTCTCTCGCTACCGCTTTGCTTTGGACTGGGATTGAATATTATCGATGCGAGCTTTTCCTCCTCGACTTCCCCTGGATTACTCCTGGAACCGGGCTTCCACCCAACTGGTTCACCCCGATATTCGGCGTTTACGGAGTCAGTTTTCTCATCATTTTAGGATGCACTCTTTTGATCAAAAACAAGAAACAAGGCGCCTTGCTCTTCACCATCATTCTTGCGGCCACATCCACATTCCACCCCACCAAGGAGGACCCCCAATCGATGCAAGTTGGTCTCGTTCAAAATGAATCAGGAAGTGATTTCTATTACCATGAACAGTCTCATGAACTCCTTTCCAAAGTCGATCTTCTCGTCTGGCCTGAATATGCCCTTGGATTCACAACAGGCCAGAATCCCTATGTCTCCAAGAGCCTAACGCAACGAGTCGGCCTCATCGTCACCGGAGCCAAAATGCACTCACAAACTGAAGATGCGACACAATGGGAAAATTCCGCCCTCACCTACTCACGCGATGGTTTACTCGGCAGACATATCAAAAATCATCCCGTTCATTTTTTTGATGATGG
>CALGLJ010000006.1 GCA_937930235.1 uncultured Verrucomicrobiales bacterium
GCTTAGAGTCTCAATTTAGAGCTCTCCCCTTTCGTCTCGCTCTAATTGGATGCGGTCATCAAGGTTGCGCGCCTTCACTTTACTATTACGCTTCCCCCAGCGTTCGACAATCATCTGGCGTTTTTTGCGACGCCGAGAGAGCTCATCGATTTCCTCATCGAGTCGGAGAAAGCCTTCATACCGACGCGCATTTAATCTCCCCTCTTTTACTGCCGCTTCGATGGCACAGCCTTTATCCCCTTGGTGCTTGCAGTCACGGAATTTGCATTCGTTCGTGAGTTCTTCCACATCGGCAAAGCTATCGCGAAGAGTTTCCTCATCCGTCCACATTTGCACTTCACGGATCCCGGGATTGTCCACCAACATTCCTCCATCGGGAAGTACGACGAGTTCACGAGAAACCGTGGTGTGCCTCCCCTTCCCAGTGACTTCATTCACCTCTCCTGTCCAGAGCCATTCTTCCCCAAGAAGCTGATTCACGAGAGTTGATTTCCCGACCCCGCTGGAGCCGACCATGGTGAGAGTGATCCCTTCCTTAAGATATTTCCGCAGAACTTCTAACCCCTCATGCTGAGTCGCACTGGTAATCCAAACTTCCGCTCCCGGCATCAGTTCTCTGATCTGCCGGGCAGCTTCCTCGTTTTGCTTCTGATCAAAGAGATCTGCCTTATTCACGAGGACGACCGGCTGCGCGCCACTGCGAGCCACGAGAGTAAAATAGCGTTCCATTCGGCGGAGATTGAAATCCGCCCCGGCATCGGTCACCACCACCACGATATCCACATTTGCGGCAATGACCTGCTCTTGGCTACTCTTGCCAGGTGCCTTACGAGAAAAACAAGTCTTCCGGGGAAGACGAGCACGAATGATATGCTCGTCTTCATCTCCACCTAACTCAATCGCCACCCAGTCCCCGACCGCCGGAAGATCAGCGTCACACCCCGCATCATGCCACAGCTTCCCCCCCACCACACATTCAACCTCTTCTCCATCATCTAGGAGCGCTGAAAAATTAATTTTCGTCTCACGAATTAAACGACCTGGCAGCCAAGCCTCCTTCGCCACTTGTTTAAAAGCTTGTTCAAAAAAATCTGTCCAACCAAGTGTTGTGAGAGTCACGGAGTGGATCTTAAGGGATTCAGGCTTTAGAAAAAAGGCCAGAGTCAACTTACGAAAATGTGAATCACCGCAAAGGCATTATTCACCGCGTGCATCACCACCGGCACCCAAACATTACCTGTCACATGACGGGCAATGCCCAAGACCAAGCCCATGAAAAAAAGCAACGTAATGAGAGCCAGTTCATATTGAAGATGGATTCCGGCCCAGATGGCGCTCGTTAAAAAAATCGTCCCCCAAAGTCCGACCTGAGAGCTGACCCACCCTCGAAAGAGGATTCCCCGAAAAATAAATTCTTCTACCAAAGGGGCCCCAAGACACACTCCCAGAATGAGAAGAATCGGATAATCTGTGGTCTGACCCATCTCGATCATCGACTTTGGAGTTTCCGCTAATCCGAAATGTGTCACTAAAAAATTGAGCCCGAAAACCATGGCCATGAAGCCAATCACCCAAGCAAAGTATTTCCAAATAGGTACTGAGCGAGTCCCTAAATATTCCCAGCCTCCCCAGCCTGGTTTCATCTTTCCTAAAAACCAGCAGAGCGGACAAACGAACAAGATTGTGAAGAAGGCAATCAGGCCCAACACATCACCGTCCTTGCTATAGGCAGTCACTTTTTCAACCCAATCTCTTTCATCTCCAATTCCAAAAATCGCAGTGACTCCGATGAGTAAAAATGACTGCGCTGTCAGAAATACTAAGAAACACCCCACTCCCCAAAGAAGAGTCCACCATCCATTCCAAGGAGTCTTTTCTAATGAAGGATCGGCTGGTTCACTTTCAACTAAGGGGTAATTATTTGGTGGATCGTACATAAGCTATTCGCATGAGGAATTTATCATTCCATGACGTATTCGAGGAGTAGCCCCTGAATTTGGTTATAAAAACGGTTTCTAAAAAAAGCATGTTTCATGGCCTCGCCAAGTTCTTCAAAATTTTCGACCTCACAGGAATCGAATTGATATTTCTCTTCCAATGCAAGGCGTGCCTGATTCAAGGCTCCATACCAAATTTCGCCATCTTCCTTTGGAATATGGAGTTCCGCGAGATCTTCTCCTGCCGAGCGCTCCCGACATTCTCTCACCACTTTTAGGACATGCTCTAGTTGACTCGAAAAGTGAGACTGTAATTCGGGGGCAATAATTTCGTCCCACATCGACTCTTCATCCATGAGTTCGGAAAGCTCCCCCGCTAGATCATTCTCAGCATCGAGAGAAATGGCCATGAGGATCTGCCAATCCATTGTCGTCTCAATTTCTAGTCGGAGACCACCGTCCAAGGTGGGAAAGATATTCATCGATTTTAAGTCCCTTCCTCCCGGAGAATTTTAAGAAATGGCTCCAGATACTTCTCGGCCTTAGCTTGGCCAATCCCCTTCACATTCAACGCAGTTTCTAAAGTGGTAGGACGGAGGCGGGTCAGGTGCTCTAGCGTTTCATTTGAAAACACAACGTAAGCTGGGACACGTTCTGATTTTGCCAGCCGATTCCGGACCTCTTTGAGCCGCTCATACAGACGAGGATCAAAGCCGATCTCTTCCATTGCGATCTCTTTGGCTTGCTTATTCGCGCCCCCGTTGTGCGAGGGCCACTCGAGCAGATAGCTCGTTTTTCCACGCATGACTTGATCCCCCCGATGAGTCAGAGTGACGAGGGGATATTCCCCCATCTGGGTTACAATTAGCCCTCCCTGCTGAAGACTCCGTGCCAGAGCATTGAGATAGGCTGTTCCATAATCTTTAAGAATTCCGTACGTTTTCAATTGGTGAAGGCGCACTCGGAGAATCTCTTGCGATTTACTCCCCATCAGCATCTGGACAATTCGGCCTCGCCCGAAAATCCCCTCCCAGCCCGTGGCCGTCCGGCGGGACATGCGCGCCACTCCACTGAGGAACTTGCGCACAATGAGATCCTCTTCCTCTCTAGGGGCACGTCGCTCACTATTTTCTTCTCCCTGGCAAATATCACAAGATCCACATAAGGGCGCATTTTCTTCGCCAAAGTATTCCAACACCCATTGTTGGCGGCAGGTATTGGCGAAGCAAAGCTGCACCATCTTTTCGAGCTTTTCACGATCTCGGCGCTCTTTTTCCTCCAGAGCAGCTTCATTGATCTTCAGATCGCGCGTGAGGACTTGCGGCTGAAGGAGGCGCGTTCCCTTTGTTCGAGTGCCCGCGACATCAAATCGCTCAATCCAGCGATGGCGCATGAGATAGGAAAGAGCAGCGCCAATCGCCATGACATTCTTTTTCCCCAAGGCTTCTTTAAAATCATCTAAAGTCCGATGTAATTCGTAGTTCGCATCGGCTTCATTCAGTAGATACTGATAGACATCTCGTATCAGCTTTGCCCCAGGATTGACTCCTTCAATAAAAAATTCCTGAGTCCGAGTGTCAGCGTAATTAAAAAGTAATTCACACACCGCGGCCTCTCCATCACGACCTGCCCGCCCAGCCTCTTGGTAGTAAGCTTCCACACTGCCTGGGATCTCAAAGTGAGCGACAAAACGAACATCAGGGCGATCAATCCCCATCCCGAAGGCATTTGTCGCAACTGCGACATCCGCTTCCCGATTAATGAATTTATTTTGAGTCCTCTCGCGATCGACATCCTTCATTCCACCGTGATAGGCGATACATTTGACGCCCCAAGTGTGGAGAGTCTCAGCGACTTCATCGACCTTTTTACGAGTCGCGCAGTAAATAATGCCTGTCTTATGAGTCTCTACGACCGTTTTTAGACGCGCATACTTTTGCGCCACCTTTTCGACCGGAGTGATGGTAAAGCTCAGATTCGGCCGTTCGAAACCTGAGATTCGCTCAAAGGGTTCACGTAATTTCAAGACCTCCCGAATATCCTGTCGCACAATAGGAGTGGCGGTGGCCGTCAAAGCGACACATTGAGGGCTCCCAATGGCAGTCAGGGCCCGCCCCAAGCGCATGTAGTCAGGCCGAAAATCATGCCCCCACTGGCTGAGACAGTGCGCCTCATCAATCGCCACCATCTCGATTTTCACCGCCTGTAGAGCATCGAGAAATGAATTCACCTTGAACCGCTCGGGCGCAATGTAGACGAGACGATATTCTCCTCGCCGCATGCCATCCAAGCGCTCCTTCTGCTCGGGCCATGATAAGGTGGAATTAATAAATGCCACTTTCACCCCTTTGGCTTCAAGAGCATCCACCTGATCTTTCATTAAGGCAATAAGGGGACTGACCACGAGAGTGACCCCTTCACGGCATAGCGCAGGGAGCTGATAGCAAAGCGACTTCCCCCCGCCAGTAGGCATGATGACAGAGCCATCCCGACCGGAGAGGATCTCGGCCATCACCGATTCCTGCCCATCGAGAAAATCTTCAAAACCGAAGATTTCTTTGAGAACTTCACGGGCTTTTTCAACATCGGCCATTCGCAGGTAATTGAACGAGAGCTTGAGGCAATGAACAATTTAAAAGATCACAATAAAATCAGGATTTGAGGCTCATTTTCTAAGATCCTGCTCGTTCAGGGTCACCGCTTACTCTTTCAAAGCTCGCTGCACTCTGGCCTCAGAGCACGTCCACTTGATCTCGTTCAAGTATCCACTGAGATCTTTACCCGCAGCTCGGGAGGCCGCGATTGCAAAATTATCACGAGCGGCCGATCGATGGCGATAAGTTTCAATAGGATCAAGTTTATGAACTTCCGAGAGCCATTTATCTAAGAATTTCGAGCCTCCGTGTTTCATGCTCACGGAGTAGAGAAAGCTTGCTAGAAAATCATCTAAGGTCCTTCCATTCGCGATGACGGGGCGCGCCTTGCCATAATTATTATGCCAACTAGACGCACTGCTATTCTGATAAGTCCGTTGGGTAATCTTCCACCGTCTCGCAGCTTTCGCATCTGCTCCCTGGATGGTGAGTTTATCATCATTCAGATGAGTAAAACCAATCGCTCGAGCCACCGCCAACATCCACCAGTCGTGTGATCGATCTCTTCCTATTGTCTGATAAGCAATCCGATAGTTTAAATTTTCATGCCAAAAGATGCGAATGGCGGTCTGCAAGAACACGAGAGGGAGTTCACGCTCTCCATTCCGGTATTTTTTATAAATCTCTTCGAAGACTGATCGAGGAAATTGAAGCTCCTGCGTTGCAGGTTGAAATGTCGGCTCTTCCAGATTATATAAAAATTTCACCACTGATTTTTGGTGAGTTGTATTACCTCCAACTACCCGACGGCATGTGTCGATCACTCTCTGAATATCTGTCAAAATCTCTTTGACGACGCTCTCGCGATAAGGCTTGTTACTAGCAAATGTTTCAACCGTTAATTTGAGCTGATCGGTGTCCCAGTGTTTTGATTTCAGCAGAGCCTCATAAGCTCCCTTTCCCTTCAGCCCAGCTTGATATAGAGATCTAACATCTTGATGGCTCAAAGCCGTATTCCACATGGCTACATCATCAATCGCTCCAATGAAATTTCGGTTTTTCTGGCTGGGATCCAGTCCAAAATACCACTGCCCACTGGAGATGATCGAAGTCAATTGCTTATTACTCGCGACGGGAATTCGGGCACTGGCCACATTATTAACATATACCACAGAATTTTGGTTTTTCGCATCCCAGGTAAAGACAAGATGAGTCCATTGCCTTGGAGCTAAAATTTGGGCTTCACCAAAGACCCTTTGTGCCGAGACTCTTCCCTCCACCGTCCCATCGTTATATCTCGCAATTCCCCAATTGCTCTTAGGTCCATTGCTATCGGTGACATCGCGTGTCATGACAATCCCCTTATAGCCTTTATTGAGCGGGCTTGATCTCACCCAGCACGAAATACTCAGTGCAGAGGCATGAGCCATCTGAGGAATCGATTTGATTAAAAAATTGGCTCTAGTTCGTGAGCTTTTCTTTAAAACTACCGACCCCTTAATTCTCCCCTTCATCCGAGATATTGCTCCACCATTGCAAATCGCGGCATTCCCATTAATCGAGTCATGCAATTTCAACCCGGAAGGTTCGTCACAAGGCCAATACCCAATGAATTCTGCCGAAAGAGGAATTAAAAAAATGAACCAACCAACCAGAAAAGCTGCGCGAAATCTAACAAAAGCTAGGTGATGCATTACGACAAGAGTTCATGGCAGCAACTCCCTGGTCAAGATTGTTCTGATAGTCAGTCGAACAGGGGGCGCGATATGACTCGATCAATAAGAATGCAAAACCTGTATTTAAAATTTATTAAATATCAGCATCTTAGATGTCTGTCATCATTGATTCTCTGTGAAATGAATTTTTCAATCTTAGTTGGCCACGATATTGATCAGCTTCCCAGGGACCACGATGACTTTCCGAACCGTTTTCCCATCGGTATGCGTTTTGACATTTTGGTCCGCTAGGGCCTGGGCCTCAGCATCTTCCTTGGAAATACCGACCGGCACCATGATGCGAGAGCGGAGCTTTCCGTTCACTTGCACGATGAGCTGGATTTCACTTTCAACGAGTAAGCTCTCATCCAGAGCAGGCCAGGTTTGTTCACTCAGCAGCTCGGTTCCCCTTAGAGCGGCATTGATTTCCTCAGATAGATGAGGAGCAAAAGGATTTAGGAGCTTGAGGAAGATCAGGAAGAGATCACGAGGAATTTCCCCAGCCGCAGTGTAGGTATTGGTGCATTCCATCATGGACGAAATGGCGGTATTAAACCGGAGAGACTCGATCGCCTCCTGCACCTTCTTGATCGTCTGGTGAGTGACTTTAGCGAGTTCTTCATTTTCACCTTCCGTGATTTTTCCACTGAGCTCCCATTGGCTTTCCTGATTTTCGACAAAGGCTAGGCGCCAGACCTTTGCTAGGAAGCGGTGGACTCCCTCAACCCCTTTCATGGCCCAAGGCTTATCTTGATCAAGCGGCCCCATGAACATTTCGTAGAGACGAAGGGAATCGGCCCCATAATTCTCAATCACATCGTCAGGATTCACGACATTACCGAAAGATTTAGACATTTTCTGACCATCTTCCCCCATGATGAGTCCGGGAGCAAAGTAGCGCTTGAAGGGTTCGGAAGTTTTGACATGGCCGAGGTCGTTGAGGACCTTATGCCAGAAACGAGAATAGAGCAGGTGGAGAACGGCATGCTCCTTACCACCCACATAGAAATCGACAAAGCCATCACTATTTCCCCAGTAACTTTCCGCCTCGGGTGAGATAAAATTTTCCGTATTATGTGGGTCACAATAGCGCAGGTAATACCAGCAGGAGCCAGCCCACTGAGGCATGGTGTTTGTTTCTCGTTGGAGGGTTTCGCTATAATTAATCCAGTCCGTCGCCTTGATCAGTGGCCCACGCGGATCACCGGTCGGCTTAAAGTCTTCCATCTCGGGTTGTAGAAGCGGAAGCTCAGCCTCCGGCACGCCCGAGTGCTGACCAGTTTCCTTATTCCACAGCAGCGGAAAGGGCTCCCCCCAGTAGCGCTGGCGAGAGAAGAGCCAATCGCGGAGTTTAAATTGGATTTTCTTTTCTCCTTTATTGCGTTCCTCAAGCCACTGAATGATTTTGGACTTCGCTTCTTTCGTCTTGAGACCATCGAGAAAGCCTGAATTCACCGCTGTGCCGGAACCAGTAAACCCTTGCCAATCAGAATCATCATTCGGCTGCACCACTTGCAAAATCGGGAGTTCAAATTTTTGCGCAAATTCGAAATCTCGCGAATCATGTGCCGGCACCGCCATGATGGCTCCGCTGCCGTATCCCATCATGACATAGTCCGCAATCCAGACTGGAATGCGCTCTCCATTGACGGGGTTCATCGCGTAGGCTCCGGTCGCGACCCCAGTTTTCTCTTTATCGAGACCGCGTTCCATATCGGACTTGCTGGCACAGGTAGCAATGTATTCTTCGACCACGTTTTTTTGTGCGGCGCTTGTAATTTCTGCCACAAGTGGGTGCTCGGGAGCGAGGACCATGTAGGTCGCTCCGAAGAGAGTATCTGGACGCGTGGTAAATACGGTCACATCATGCCCTTCGACATCAAAGACGACTTCGGCCCCTTCACTCCGTCCAATCCAATTCCGCTGAAGGGCTTTGATCGACTCAGGCCACTCCAGGGGTTCAAGTTCATCAATGAGGCGCTGCGCATATTTGGTAATCCGTAACATCCACTGGCGGAGCGGGCGACGTTCGACTGTCTCGCCTTTCGATTTCCACTCCTCCACTTCCTCATTCGCGAGAACGGTCCCCATACTCGGGGACCAGTTGACAGGAGCTTCGTGAATAAAAGCGAGGCGGACTTCATCGATCTGCTCTTGGGTCCATCCCTGAGCCTCAAGTTCTGACACTGGCTTCGCCTTCTGGTCTTCATCACAGAAGTAGGAATGATAGAGCTGGAGAAAGATCCACTGAGTCCAGCGGACATATTTGGGATCCGTCGTATTGATTTCGCGATCCCAATCATAGCCAAAACCCAAGGCCTGCAGTTGGCGGCGGAAATTGTCTGTATTGGCCTCCGTCGTGATGCGGGGATGCTGCCCTGTCTTGATGGCGTATTGCTCTGCCGGTAGGCCAAATGCATCCCAGCCCA
Organism: uncultured Verrucomicrobiales bacterium; assembly: GCA_937930235.1. Classification (GTDB taxonomy): domain Bacteria; phylum Verrucomicrobiota; class Verrucomicrobiia; order Verrucomicrobiales; family Akkermansiaceae; genus SW10. The sequence goes on from CALGLJ010000006.1 coordinate 8,676, forward strand.
TAGGATGCAGCACATTATAGCCATTCATCCGTCGATAGCGCCCGACAATATCAGTGGCGGTATAGCCTTCAGGATGTCCGACATGCAGTCCCTCACCGGAAGGATAAGGAAACATGTCGAGAATGTAATATTTCGGCTTGGACGCATCAAACCCCTCTTCTCCAGGCCCCGGAGTGCGGAAGGTCTTATTCTCGGCCCAATAGGACTGCCATTTGGGTTCGAAGGTGTCGAAGGGGTAAGGTTTACGTTTCTCAGACATATTTGTTGAGCGCGAGAGAAACCGCCAAGCTCCAGAATGACACGCAAAAAATGCACGATTTCTTAATGAATTTTTTCAAAGACTGCATTTT
>CALGLJ010000007.1 GCA_937930235.1 uncultured Verrucomicrobiales bacterium
ACGAGTTTGGCATGATCTCCGCTGGATATGAGATCCACCATGAAACGAAGATTATTATTCTCTGCAGCGATCAGCCTCAGTGCGGTTGGCCTCATTCATGCCGAACAACTCGATGTTGAAAAAGACTCTCTGAAGTTCGGCTTTATTAAACTCACCGACTGCGCACCCATCGTCATTGCAAAAGAAAAAGGCTTCTTCGAAGCCGAGGGGCTTTCCGTAGAAGTGATCGCGCAACCGAACTGGAAACAACTTCTCGATAACGTGATCACGGGCGAACTCGACGGAGCGCACATGCTCTCCGGCCAGCCAATCGCCGCCACCATCGGGTTCGGCACGAAGGCGCATATCGTCACGCCATACACCTTGGATCTCAATGGAAATGCTATCACGGTTTCCAACGAAATCTGGGAGGGGATGCAGGAAAACGATGAATCACTTCAGTCTGAAAACCCCAAACACCCCATTACTGCGGATTCCCTGAAACCTCTTGTCGATGATGCAAAAAACAGCGGGAAGAAACTGCCCATGGGAATGGTGTTTCCCGTTTCTACCCACAACTACGAAATCCGTTATTGGCTCGCCGCGGCCGGCATCCACCCCGGTATGTATACCTCCACGGACCTCAAAGGCTTCACCGACGGAGACATCGAGCTTTCCACCACTCCTCCTCCTCAAATGCCAGCCACTCTCGAATCCGGGAAAAACGTCGCTTACTGTGTCGGCGAACCATGGAATCAACAGGCCGTCGCCAAGGGCATCGGAGTTCCCGTCGTCACAAATTATGATATTTGGAAAAACAACCCTGAGAAAGTCTTTGGGGTCACCAAAGCTTGGGCAGATGAAAATCCCAACACCTTAATCGCTATCACCAAGGCTCTGATTAAAGCCGGAAAATGGTTAGATGAGACAAAGAACGGAACGCTCGTGAATCGCGAAGAGGCTTGTCGTATTCTCTCGCAGAAAAACTATGTGGGAGCAGATTTTGACATCATCAAAAACTCCATGACCGGTTACTTCTATTTTCAAAATACCGACAAACGAGAAATGCCCGACTTCAATGTCTTCTTCAAATACAAGGCGAGTTATCCCTACTATTCTGATGGCGTCTGGTTCCTCACTCAGATGCGTCGCTGGGGGCAGATCACGGAAGCGAAACCAGCGTCTTGGTACCATGAGACGGCAAAGAGCGTCTACCTCCCCGAGGTCTATATGAAGGCGGCAAAAATGCTCATCGCCGAAGGATCACTCACCGCATCTGAAATTCCTGCCGATGGATTCGATGGCTACAAACCTGCTACCAAAGATTTCATCGATGGAATCGAATACGATGGCAAGAAGCCTATCGCTTATCTCAATAGCCACAAAATCGGTAATAAAGATTCTGAATAAAATTTGAGCGCCTTTGCCATATCTGAATTCAAAAATCCCAGGTTCTGCCTGGGGTTTTTTTTGGTCCAAACATCATAGATTTTCTGGCGTCTGAAGCAGTTGTCCTACTCGCTGGAGGAGCATGCCAGCGCCCCCTCCATCGACCACGCGATGATCAAAGGTGAGGCAAAGTTCGGTCTCAGTCACCGGAATGAATGCCCCGACCTCATCACTCCATTTCGGAGTCTTAATCCCTGCCGCCAGCCCGAGAATGAGGGTTTCATTCGGGAGAGGAATCGGAGTTCCCCATTTTAATCCAAAGGTTCCAAAATTCGTCACCGTCGCGATCCCGCCTTGCGCATCTTCACTCGGAAGTTTCCGCTCACGTGCCAAGCTCACCAATTCCGCATATCTTACCGCCAGTTCAGAAACGGACATCTTATCCACATCGCGTAACACAGGCACCATGACGCCATCTTCTACTTGGACGGCCACTCCGATATCGTAGGCCCGGGGGTGCACAATCTTCTCTCCAATCAAAAAGCCTGCCGTCGCAGGCTCTTCTGAAAGAGCAATCGCAAATGCTCTCAGCACATAAAGGGTCAGACCGGGCTTGGGAGTCTGCCGAGAGCGATATTCCAATACCTGATCCAGCGGAACGGGAAGGCCCACACTGGCCAGTGGACGAGTCCAGCTTCGCCTCATGGCATCCGCCACCGACAGACGCATGGAAGACGCCGAGCTATGAGGCCATTCTTCAACATACTCCAAAAAGCTTTCCAAATCATTTACCGTGACCCGTCCCCCCGCTCCACTGCCTACAATCGCGGAGATATCAGCTCCACGTAATCCAAGATCATCCATCCGCGCTCGCATCCGAGGAGAAATATAATTCGCCCCCTTCATGCCGGCAGGAACAGGAAGCCCCTTGATACTCGGCTCGACTAACTTTGGTTCCTCATAACTCTGATCAGAGGTCCTAAAATGCAGATTCTCTTCATCACCACCTTCATCTTTGATCGGGGTCTTCTCCTCCGGCCCCATGGTCGGCGCTCCCGTGCGCTCGATTTCCTCCTCGGTCGCTTCCAGCACTCCGAGGAGAGTCCCTACCGCATAGTCCACTCCTTCTGCTGCTCGGATTTCAGTAATCACGCCTCCACAGAGAGTCGTCACCGCCATCGTTGCTTTATTCGTTTCTACTTCAATGATCTCCTGATCTCCCTTCACGAAATCTCCGACTGAAATATTCAATCGAACGATGCGAGCCTCGGCAATGGACTCACCGAGCTGCGGCATAATGATGGGAACTTGAGGCATGTCTTTTAAAGGCTAAGAAGTTCGCGGAGTTTTTGAATAATAGATTCCGGCGTCGGACGATGGGCCGCCCAGAGGTCAGGATGATATGGAATCGGAGTGTCTTTGGCATTTAAGCGCATCGGTGGAGCATCTAAGAGATGAAATCCTTCTGCCACGACCCGAGAAACGACTTCTGCCGTTACTCCTCCCCAGGGGAATGATTCTCCCAAAGCCAAAAGACGCCCGGTACGCGCAACCGAGCTGATGACACAATCCGTATCAAGAGGCTTAATGGAACGGAGGTCCACCACTTCGATCTCCCACCCCTCTTTTTCTAATTTTTCTGCGGCTCGGACTGCTTCATGCACCATGGCGCTATAGGTCACGACCGTTGCATGTTTCCCACTTCGTACGATGCGCGCCTTAGATAGGGGCAAATTAGTCTCTTCAATCTTTTCCGATTTCAACCAGCGATAGAGAAATTTGTGTTCACAAAAAATCACCGGGTCAGGAAGATTGACGGACTGTTTCAACAAGTGATAAGCATCCGAAACGGTCGCGGGAGTGACGACGACGAGCCCGGGATAGTGCCCGTAAAGACTCTCGATCATTTGACTATGAAATGGTCCAGATCCAGGTGTGCCCCCACAAGGCATTCTTACCGTGATCGGCACCGGCACTCCGGTGCGATAATAGTGAGTCCCAGCTTGGTTCACGAGTTGGTTAAAGGCGACCGAAGAGAAGTCTGCAAACTGCATTTCGATGATTGGTTTCATCCCCTCAATGGCCGCGCCCACGCTGAGACCAATCATGGCATCTTCACTAATGGGAGCATCTAAAACCCTTTCAGGGTAAATCTCTTTCAATCCCTTCGTTGCTTTAAAAGCTCCTCCAAACGCCCCGATGTCTTGCCCATAGAGAAAGACGGAATCATCATCCCGCAACAGCTCGGCCTGTGCTTGATGAATGGCATCAATATAGGTAAGGCTCATGATTGCATTCCTGAAGTTGAAGTTGCCCGCCAGTCTTCTTGATAGGGATCGGGGCCGCGCTCTTTCTGCGCTATGGCCACGGCTTCCTGCACGCGCTCGGTCGCCTCATCCTGCCAAGCGGATATTTCACTCTCTGTGACCATCCCCATGTCTAATAATTGCGCTCTCGCCACTTCAAGACAATCACGCCCTAAATTTGAGTCTCGCAGCTCTGGGGGCACATAAGACGCATCATCATGTTCCCCATGCCCACATAATCTCAGTAAACGTGCCACCACGAGCTGAGGGCCACCTCCAGCTCGAGCGGAGTCAACAGCTTGCTTCACCGTCTGGAGACAAGCGATAAAATCCGTGCCATCCACCTCAAATCCACTGACACCATAACCGGCCGCTCGCTCCAGCAGGCTCTTACAGGCAAATTGCCGCTCACGTGGAGTGGAATACGCAAATTGATTATCCGCCACCACCACCACGAGAGGAAGCTTCTCTACGGCCGCCATATTAAGACCTTCGTGAAAAGATCCCGTGGAAGTCGCGCCATCACCAACACTGGTCCCACCCACAACGCCGGTTAGCGCTCCCTTGAGTCGCCGTGCTAACAACATCCCGGTAACGAGAGAAAGGCCAACTCCCAAGTGACTAATCATTGCAGGCATTCCCTCTAAAGGTCGCCCTCGGTGGACATTTCCATCACGCCCTCTCATGGGGCCTTGAGCAGATCCAAGATAAGTCCGAGTCGCATCCAGAAGGTCTTCCTCAAACGCAATGCGCCCTGCCTGGTCACGGATCAAAGGGCTAAAGATATCCCGCCCTCTCTTGAGAAGGACTCCCAGCGAACCACTAATCGCCTCCTGCCCCGTTCCTAGATAAACGCCTCCCACAATTTTCCCAGCCTTATACAAGCTTGAGAGCTTCGACTCCAAAACTCGTGAGGTAATCATCGACTGATAACATCTCCTGATAAGCTCTGGCTCAAGGGTAGGATCAGCGATTTTAGGGAAAGCCCCGTTGGACATGTTTTTATTTAAGGTTTTCTTAGCATCGCTGGCAATCTTAGGTTTGATTAATGCAGATCATGCTCTCTCTACTCGCCGGCTGTGGTTTGGGATGTGCCCTCATGTTCCTACTGACACCGCGGATCGCAACAAACAGCACTGCCACTCCTCAGAACCATTTTTCTTTCGTAGAGAAGACGGGTGAGCAATGGAGCTTTACCAAAGTCATGTCTGAAACCACTGGCCATGAGGTGATCTCATACGAAGAGGATCATGAGACGCATGAAAGCCTGAAACACATCATTCTGAAGCATGCCGAGACCGTTCGGAAAGAAATGAGCGCCCCCTCTTCCCCGATCCGTCGCTTGAAGCGCATCAACGAAGCGTCCCGCTATTTCGAAGATCGCCTCAGAGAGCTCATTGATCAGGAGGGCGACTTTTCCTGCGCTGTTCCAAAAACACAAAACGGAAAAACACTGCGCTCTGGCTATCCCGACCTCCGGATCGAACATCTCCCGAGCAAGACGGTGGCTTATCTCGACCCTAAGTTGTTCGAAGAAAAATCTCTCAAATCAAGCTTTCGAAGTTTCTACTACGAGCCGAATCAAAAAAATCTGAAAGTCACTACAGATGCGCTCCACTTCCTCATCGGATTCGCTCACGACGGTAAGACTCGCGCTTGGAATTTCTCCCAAGTGCATTTCGTCGATCTTTCTACCATTGATCTCAAGTTAAAGACGGAATTTTCTGCTTCCAATCGGACGATTTATCAGCAGCTAAATTAGTTACCCGTCAATCGGAACAGCGATCGCTTCACAGTGATCCTGCCAATTTTTGAAATTCCACTCCGTCAGGAAGCCGGCACACTGTCTCGGCTTCACCGCTTGGATTTTACAAGCATTGCCCTCCAGCATGATGCACTCCGTTGTTCCTTCCTTATCAATTAGGGAAAGCCCCTGTCGGTTCGCTCGCAAGCGAGTAAAATCTCGCACAAATTCATAGAGAGTCATCCCAAGATGAGCGGCAATTTTTTCTACCTCATCTTCTTCGACCACCACGTCACCATCCCATCGACAGCAGTTTGTGCAGCGCTGACACTGATACCGAATCCCTTCCGGAATAGGTTCTACAAGAGTCGCCATATCAGCTCTGGAAAGTCTATCGACTGATTTGCCGATAATAACTGAGCACTTTGTTTTTAAAACCCTGCCACTTCGCACCCGGGCGGCCATTCGTCATGAGAAAATGAGGGCAGTTCTTATTCGGAGGCCGTTTCCCCCAGCGAGGCCATTTGTAATGCGGCACCACTTTGCTGATGGGAATATCGTGCTGATACATGAGCCATGCTGCCAACTTGGCGGTTCGATCAACGGTGGCACTGCGACTATTGCCACGATTCTCACACATCTCGATCCCGATGCTGTATTTATTTCCCGGCCCATCGTAATCCGCATGATTACCCTGTTCGCTCGTGGGAAGGTGTTGCACGGCACGATCTTGATCTGTGGTGTAGTGCCAGGAAAGGCGGCCTAATTTACTCCGCTTCAGCGCGAGGGAATGTCGACGAGCATCGGCTCCGCGGGACCAGTTCTGCGTGCTATGAATCGTAATGTAGCGGGGACTCATCCGGCGGCGTGTTCTTCCACGGGCGCGATAGGGAAGAAAATCTTTTTCCACTCTCACCTGCTTGAGTAAGGAGTATGCACTCTTCCGATTAACGGGCGGCTGATACCCTGATGAGGGAGGAACATGTGGCCGCCTCGTCCCACCGTAAAAAGACGGCGGTTGATTGAGAGAAGCCGTCGGTGCGCCCGCAGCCCCGTATGGACGATTCGTGATCGGATCCCAACTTCCCGGCACCGGGGCGCTGATGCCATTCGCATCGACTCTTCGTTTCCCATATGGGATATAGGCATCATCTGCCCCCACCACAGGAGTATCGGGCGAACAAGCCATAATTAGGGCCAACGCAAGCCCCCCTGTTGGTAAGAATAATGCCGCTTTTCTCATCACACTGAGTTCTTAGCATATCCGAAGTAGTTGAAAAAGCAAAGTTCTGCGTCATTTCCTTTCAAGCTCCCATGCCATGATTTCATTGCCCCGCTTGCTTCCCCGCCAAAGCTCGCGTATAGCCTTCCTACCATGCGATCACGCTCTGCCAAAGAGACGTGGCAGGCTCTTGCCGTGCCCACGTGGGAAAAACGAGCGTCCGGGCTCAAACGCCTAGGCTCATGTGATCCTGCCGCCCAAGGCTATCTCATCTCTGCTCTCCTCGCTCAAAAAACGGATGGCCGAGTCTGGATTCTCTCACCTCATGCTCGCCGCCGGGAGATGCTCGCGGAAGAGCTGGCCTTTTGGAAAACGCCCGCGCGCCTTCTGCCCGATCCCACGATCATCGTCGAAGACGAACTCACAGACCCGGATCGAGAAGCAGAACGCTTCAGCACCCTTCATCGGCTTGCCCAAAATTCCACCACGCCCGCCATTCTCTCCCGCGCCTCATGGCAAGCTCCTGCTCCACAAATTTCCTCATTCAACGAATGTGAACTCACCCTCGAAATCGGACAAGAAATCTCCCCGGAAGAGCTCATCACCTGGTTTCAGGAACGCGATTACGAAGAGCATTCTCAAATCTTTTCACGCCTCCAATTCGCCAAGCGTGGAGGCATTCTCGACTTCTTCCCCCCTCAAAACACCAACCCCCTTCGCGTCGAATTCTTTGGTGATGAAATCGAATCCATCCGCGAATTCAGCATCGAAACGCAAACCACCACCAAAAAACTCGAACGCCTTGAACTCGGCTCCCGCACCTTCGATCTCTCCCACCCCCTCTCAGGATGGAAACAAGAGAACGATCTCGTCCTCATCATTGATGAAGATGACCTAGAAGTCGGAGACCTCTTCCTCACAGACGCTCCTGATGATCACTGGAATGCCGATTTCTTCGCGTCCCCTGCCGCCGGATTTGAAGCAGGTGACTTCATCGTGGCAGATACCAGCCGCACCCTCTTTCTGGAGCAACTTGCGGATTGGCGCGCTCAGAGCTGGACCATCGGACTTGTCGCCCCCAGCCAGGCAGAGAAACGTCGTTTCTTTGAAATCATCGAGGGACAGGAAGAGCATTTTCAATTTGCAGAAGGACGCCTGACCAAAGGCTTCGTCATTCCATCTCTTAAACTTGCCGTACTTTCTACTTTAGAAATCTTTGGCCGCCACCACCTTCCAGGGGCTCGGACGAAAGAGCGAATGGCTCGGCAGCGGAGTGCCGCCACCATCGCAGGCGTGCATGAGCTCAATGAAGGAGAATTCGTCGTGCATGCCGATTATGGAATCGGAGAATTCATCGGCCTGATCGATGGTCATGACGGACGAGAGGAACTCGGCATCGAATATCAAAATGGCGCCACTCTGCATGTCCCCATTGATCAAGCGCATCTTGTCGCTCGCTACATCGGAGTCGGCGGGGGCAAACCTCGTCTCAACAAACTCGGCGATAAACGGTGGAAAACAGCTCGCAAAAATGCCGAAGCCTCGGTCCTCGACTACGCAGCCCAGCTTCTCCGTCTCCAGGCGGAACGTGACTCAAAAGGCGGCCAGGCACACGGGCCGGATACCCAATGGATGGAAGATTTTGAAGCCGCTTTCCCATACCTTGAAACTCCCGATCAAAAAAAAGCGATCGAGGCGACTAAAGCCGATATGGAGTCTCCCCGCCCCATGGATCGCCTCATCTGTGGCGATGTCGGGTTTGGCAAGACCGAGGTCGCGATTCGCGCCGCCTTTAAAGCGGTCACAGGCGGCTCTCAAGTCGCGATGCTCGCCCCAACCACCGTCCTCGCAGAACAACATTGGCGGACTTTTAAGAAACGCATGAGCGACTTCCCCGTGCGGATCGATCTCCTCTCCCGTCTCCAATCTCCGGCCCAAGTCAGGGAGACTCTCGCAGGCCTTGCCGATGGAAAAGTCGATATCGTCATCGGCACCCACCGTCTTCTTTCCAACGGCATCGAATACAAAAAAATCGGCCTTCTCGTCGTGGATGAAGAGCAACGCTTCGGCGTCAAACATAAGGAAATCCTCAAAGAACGCTTTCGCCTCATCGACGTTCTAACTCTCTCGGCCACTCCGATTCCGCGCACCTTATACCTCTCTCTGATGGGCGCTCGGGACATGTCCACCATCGATACTCCTCCACCCAATCGTCTACCTGTTCAAACATCCATCGCGGCATACGATGAACGCTTGATACGCAATGCAATACGGAGAGAGCTTACTCGCGGAGGACAGATTTTTTTCCTTCATAATCGTGTCGGCACGATCGAAGGAATGAAGAAAAAGATCAACGCGCTCGTCCCAGAAGCGAACATTGTTATCGGTCATGGACAAATGGAGAAAGAACAACTCGAAGTCGTTATGCATCAGTTCGTCGCTGGTGAAGCCGATGTCCTTCTCGCTACCACAATCATTGAAAGCGGCATCGACATTCCCAACGCCAACACCATCCTTATTGATCGTGCCGACCGCTTCGGACTCGCCGACCTCTACCAGCTCCGGGGACGTGTCGGACGCGCCGGCCGGCGGGCCTACGCCATCTTAATGCTCCCCCCAGATTTAATCTCCAGCGGGGATTCACGAAAACGCCTGAGCGCCATCAAGCAATACACCGAGCTGGGATCCGGGTTTAAAATTGCCATGCGAGATCTCGAAATCCGCGGGGCCGGAAGCTTACTGGGGACAAAACAATCGGGCCATATTACCGCCGTCGGATTTGAGCTTTACTGCCAGCTCCTGCAACAATCGGTCGAATCTCTTCAGGGAAACACTCCTACTCAACGGGCTGACACCATCGTCAAAGTCGACTTTCTTGTCTATTCCGAAAGCAGTTGGGACCGACAACAGGGGCAGCTCCCAGCATTCTTCCCTCGAACCTATGGACCTGACGCCGAAATGCGAGTGGCCGCGTATCGCCAGCTCGCTTCCGTCCGCACCGAAAAAGAACTCGATCAACTCGCAAAAGATTGGCGAGATCGCTTCGGCCGATTTCCAAAACCCATCCAAGCTCTGCTGGAGACAAATCGCATCCGGGTCGTGGCCTCTTCAAAAGTGCTAGAAAACGTTGAAATTAAGAATGATCGCCTCATGTTACAGCGTAACGGAGAGTATCTCCTCCCTGCCGGAGGCAAGTTTCCTCGCTTGAGTTCAAACTCTCCCATCGATAAGCTTTCCGAAGCGGTCCACCTGATCAAAACCCTCTAAGTCACACCCTTTATGAGATTCCCAACCTACATCCTAGCCAGCCTGATGTTGCTTGCTCCGATTAGCTTGCTCCCAGCAGCTCCCGTCCGGGTCAATGGCATCGCCGCCAAAGCCAATGGGGATGTCATCACCATGAACGAGCTGATGATCGAGCTCGCTCCTATTCAATCGGTCCTCATGGCGCAGTTTCCCCGACGTGGCGCCGCCTTTGAAAATCAGCTCAAGAAACAGCGCGACCGGATTCTCGACGAACTCATTGACCGCACCATCATTTTCACCGAATTCAAAGACCGCATCCAGGCCATCCCCGATCGTGCCGTGGAAGAAGAAGTCGAAAAGCACATCCAGCGACGCCACGCCGGTGATAAAGCTCTTTTTCGCAAATATCTCAAAGCAACCAACCTCACCCTCGATCAATTCAAGATCCAGCAGCGCAAAAAACTCCTAGTCGATATCATCCGCTCGCAACAGTTTCCCGATTTGCCGCCACCGACGCAGGCCGAAATGCAAAGCCAATATAATGAATGGAAAATCCCGAATCGCGATCGAAGCAAAGACGTCGGGACATACCAAAAAATCTATCTCCGTAAGGGGCTCGATAAGGAGAGCACCTTACAACAAGCAGAGAAACTCGTGGCCGACTTGAAAGCCGGAGCTGATTTTGCCGAACTCGCAAAGAGATACTCCACGGATTCCAGAGCGGCAGAGGGAGGCATGTGGAAAGATGTCCCCCGCACCGACCTGAACCCCGAGTTTGGCTACATCGTATTCGATCTCGGAGACGAAGGAATCATGGGGCCGATCGAAGATCAGTATGGCATTACTATCGTCAAGGTGAAGGAGCGCAAATTTGGCCCTTCCAAACCCCTCTCATCAGTCAAAGACGAAATCAAACGCATCGTGGACGGAAAAAAACGTCGCGCCAGCATTGAAGAATGGATGAAAAAGCTCCGTGATAAGAGCCCCATTCAGAAAATGATTCAGTAAGTCCGGCCAAAATATACCTCTCATGAGGCCCTGTGCCCATCACGTCACAAAAAAGCGCCCGGAGCCAAAATGACCCGAGCGCTGGAAAAAATGAGCTTCGTTTTACTTTGCGGCGGCAAAGTTCTCTGCCACCACATCCCAGTTCACGACATTCCAGAAAGCGGAAATGTAATCTGGGCGGCGGTTCTGATAGTTCAGATAGTATGCATGCTCCCAGACATCTAAGCCAAGGATCGGCTGACACCCGCAGGTTCCGGCAGCCTCCCCCATCAATGGATTATCCTGATTCGGAGTAGAACACACCCCGAGGGTGCCGTCGCTTTTCACTCCCAGCCATGCCCAGCCAGATCCAAAACGGGTCGCCCCTGCTTTGGCAAACTCTTCCTTGAAAGAATCAAAGGAGCCAAAAGCAGCATCAATGGCAGCCGCAAGATCTCCGGAAGGAGCGCTCGCCCCGCCAGGAGCAATCACTTTCCAGAATAAACTGTGATTGAAGTGGCCGCCGCCATTGTTTCGTAAAGCAGGAGTATCAGCGATTTTCGCCTGCAAATCTTCAAGTGGTAGCCCCGCAAGCTCAGGCTTCCCCTCAAGGGCCGCATTGAGATTCGTCACGTAGGCATTGTGGTGCTTCCCATGGTGGATTTCCATGGTCTTCGCATCGATATGTGGCTCAAGCGCATCCAAGGCGTATCCGAGCTCTGGTAATTCGTATCCCATAATAGTTGAAATGAGTTTATTTTTTGCCAGTCACCGCTGCTTATGCGACAACGCTGGCGAAACTAAGAAAAGCACCTTCCCCCCTAAGAGCAAGCGAACATCCACTCATGAACCAATTCCTTCCTTATTTTCCTTATATTTGCGGCGTTCTCGCCCTTCTCTTCCTCGCACTTTTGCTCATCAATTCTCGGCTACATTCCGCCAAGACCCAAGCCGAAGAGCAGCATCGCGCTCAGGAAAAGCACATCGCACAGCTTCAAGCAAACCATGCTCTCCTCCAGGAGAACCTCACTGCCCTGAGCACGAACGAAGCCACCCTCCTCAAAAAACAGTCTCACCTCGAAACTCAATTGATGGCAGAAAAGAAGCGCGCGCTGGAAGCCCAAGCGCTTCTCTCGCTTCAAACTTCCGCAAAAAACGAAACCCCAAACACCTCCCCTAAAGTCATGCCCCAAAACATCTCTGCCCAAAATGCCGCCAATGACCTCCGAGCCGCCCTCTCGGAAGAACTCTCATAGTCCCCTTCAGATTCACTGATCACTCAAAATCAACGATGACGCTTAAAGGAAAAACTGCCCTGATAACCGGAGCCTCCTCCGGCATCGGAAAAGCCCTCGCCATTCTGCTCCAAGAACAACAAGCCGAAGTCATCGGGCTCTGCCGCAATACGAGTCAGCTCCCTGCCGGAGTCACCCCGCTGCAGGGTGATCTATCGCAAGCCGGGGAAATTGAAAACGCCTTCCAGCAAGTCCATTCCCTCGACATCTTGATCAACAATGCCGGGCGCGCTCACCTCTCTCCTCTCACCACCGGAGACCCCGCCCAATGGCAAGAGATGTGGCAAATCAACGTCCATGGTCTTGCCCTCTGTGCCCAAAAATCTCTCTCCCTCTTTCCCGAAACCGGTGGGCACATTCTCAACATTTCATCCATGTCAGGCCACCGCGTGCCACCCTCTGGAGGCTTTTATGCCGCTACAAAATTCGCCGTCCGAGCCGTCACGGAAGCCCTAAGAGCAGAATTAAAAAACGCTGGAAACCCCACTCGCGTCTCCTCAATTTCTCCCGGATTTGTCGACACTCCTCTTCTCGATATCTACTTCCAAGGGCGTGAAGAACAGCTTCAAAAGACCCGCAATACCATGCAAATGCTCAGTCCGGAGCACATCGCAGAAACCGCCCTCCACATCCTCACCGCTCCGCCAAGCGTTGAAATTAACGACGTCTTAATTCGATCAGCGGATCAAGCTGTCTAGGTGTGACTAAAATCCACTCTTTGGGCTGAAGTGGGACACTACATCTTTATCGAGGAGAAGCATGTATCCAACCCATCCACTAAACGCGGCCATAACAATCATCCAAATACCGAGAATGGAAAACATTGATCCTCCTGCACCAACTAGACCAAAAAAGCCGAGCATCGAAGTAATCACACCTAAAAGTGAAAAAAGACCAACGCACAATCGAGCCCAGTTTGCCTCCCGCATTAAGAAAAACGCAAAAACACACGTCAAAATAAATCGCAATACCCGAAGAACGATCTTATCGCCACCAGTCAAAATGAGCAGCAGAGTCACGCTCACGAGTGAAAAAATGATGGTTGCCATGGCGACCATCGAAGTTTTTTGTTGTCCAGTCATATAGATAAAGTCTTTCGAGTGAGATCATTGTGGAGAAACAAGCAAGAAGTGCTACTCAGTAGTAATCGTCAGCTTCATCCCGTATTTCCGCCAGCCTGCAGAGATCTCCTTCCCCAGTTGCTCCCAAGTCCGGCCTGCAAGAAGAGTATCGAGAAGCTCTTCCCCTTCTTTCCCCTCGCGCATCGCTTTCAAAAAAGCAACGAGGTTTTTCCGAGAACCCTCATCATCCATATGGATAAAATAAGCGGTGATGAGCATTCCCATGGCGTAGTTGAAAGTTCCGTTTGCCGTAAAGCTCGGGTAGCTTTGGAGCATGTATGATTTCAGATCTTTGAGAGTGATTTCCTTCCCGAGATTACTCCCAACTTGTTTCTTATAATCATACTCCATGACCGACTTGGCAATATCACGCAGATTCCCCTTAAAGGTGAACTTCCCGGAACTATTATAAGGACTGCTCGATACATATTCCGCAAGGCCCTCCGTAAACCAGCCAAGTGAGCCTCTCTTATCATAAACCCGATCTTGGAGCTGATGCACAATTTCATGAGCGAGAGTCTGATTCTCCGCTCCACTTTTCTTTGCATATTGAGAGCCAGACTTTCGGACTCCTAAGCTCGTCAGCGGAATCATGATCACATTTGTCCTCGGCATGTAGACCCCACCAGATTGAGGAGGGCCCCCATTTTTAATATACCCCTCGCGGGTTTCAAAAAGGAAGACTTTCAAAAGCTCTCCCTCTGGAGCATCTCTCGCTCGATCAAAGCTGAGAGGAAGGGTCTGCATGACCTTATATGTCGCTTCAAACATTTTGGAAAATTCTCGGACGATGGAGACTTTGAGAGCCACATCACAGACGAATTCATAGTGAGGGCTCTGGTAGGTGAAGGGAGGGTTTTTTGGATCTCCTACGATTTTGACTTCAGGGGCTTCATCGATTTCCACTCGGTCTGGCCATGGCGCATCCCAATTGGGACTGACTGCCACGGCCGTCCTTCTCCCGCGCTTCTTACCAGACGCAGCAGCCTTTTTGACATCCGCATTTTTTTCCTCATCCTGGGTGTTTGTCTTACTCTGCTGCTCCTTTACATAGGCCTGATCTGCAGCAGAGAGCGAGGCGATGGGGATGGAGAATTTCTTTCCATTTTTCGTCAGAAGAATCGTGACCTCTTCTCCATTGGCTTCGACAAAGTCAGCTTCGATCTTCTTTCCTTGATCATTGGTCCAAGTCCTTCCAAAAACGGTCCCTCCGAGAAGCATCGCTAAGAACATAAAAGCAAATCCTTTTCTTATCATGGAGGAGGAACATGCCGGAATCACGATATGATCTCAAGCGACATTTTTCCATCTGCGATATACCCTTCGTTTACTTTGGAACTGGCTTCTCAAAGAGCATGATCAGCCTTCGCTAGAACCTGACAAACTATATTGACAGCAATAAAAGTTCACGTTGATTGTGATAGTTATGAAAACTTCAACCATTATTGCTCTTCTTGCCGCCCTCTGCTTACCGGCCAGCAGCGCTTCAGCCCTAGAAATACCATCCAGCCAAATCGAGTCTCAGACTCCTAAAAAGACTTCAAAGAAAAAGACCTCAAAAAGCACCAAAAAGAAGACCAAGGCTAAAACCACTCCAAAATCAAAAACGACCAGTAAGTCCAAGACGACTTCCAAGCCAAAAAGCTCCAGCAAGCCGAAGAATACTACGACTGCAAAGCCAACGACCACCAAGTCAAAGACTAGCGCTAAGACAAAAACTAGCGCTAAGACAAAAACTTCTGACAAGCCAAAAGCAACCTCGAAGCCAAAGTCCGGAACCAAATCCAAAGCTCCAGCGAAAGCCTCCGCTAAATATCTCACCCCAGCCTCAGACGCCTTCATGAAAAAGGCCACCACTATGGTCAAGGGCATGCCAAGTGCCTCTCGTAGTAAGTTCCTTAAAATTTTAAATAAAGGAACTGCGGAGGAGCTTGGTCAAGTCAAAGGCATCGGACCGGTAAAAGCGGCCAATATCAAAAAAGCTCGTCCTTTCAAAAATGTGGAACAGCTTGCCAACGTCACCGGATTTGGAGAAAAAACGTTCAAAGACGTGATTCAAGCGGCAAAAGCTCTGAAATAATTTTCTCTCCTCTCTCCCTCTCAAAATCTCCTCTTCCTCACGGAAGCGGAGATTTTTTTTAGAATCATGCCCGAGGATCAAAGTTTGTTGTAAAAAAACGAATAATTGACTACCTTCCGGCGTAGTTACTCTGACCACTTTCACTATGATCTCCATGCGACATCTTTCGCTCCTCAATCTCACGTTCTGCGCCGGATTGATCGGTGCCCCTTTGCCCGAAGTTGTTGATTTCAATGATCACATCCAGCCCCTTCTTTCTGAAAATTGCTATCATTGTCACGGGCCAGACTCATCAACGCGTGAACCCAAAAGTAACCCCTTGCGCCTTGATCGAGAAGAATACGCATTTCTTGAAAGACCGGACGGGAAGCCGACCATCATAAAAGGTGACCCCGACAACTCGGAATTCATCAAGCGGATCATCAGCACGGATGAGGACAATGTCATGCCTCCTCCGAAATCTCACAAAAAACCTCTCAAGCCAGATCAGGTCGCCTTATTCAAAAAGTGGATCGCCCAAGGAGCCCCATACGAAGAGCACTGGGCCTTTATCCCCCCTACCAAACCAGAGGTTCCAGCAGAATCCTGGGGGAATAACAACATCGATAAATTTATCGCCAAAAAGCACAAGGAACTTCATCTGGAGCCGAATAAGCCCGCCGAAAATGCACGCCTATTCCGGAGACTGACCTTCGATCTCACCGGACTCCCTCCCACTCCCGCTGAAGTTGCCGCCTTCGAAAAGACTTCCGCAGAGGATCCTGCCAACGCAATCAATGCCAGCATCACCAAACTTCTAGATAGTGATGCCTATGCCGAACACTTCGGGCGCCACTGGCTTGATGCTGCTCGCTATGCTGATACTCACGGAATTCACATCGACAATCGTCGCTCCATCTGGCCCTACCGTGATTGGGTCATCAATGCCTTCCGCAAGAACATGCGATTCGATGAATTCACGATCAAACAGCTGGCTGGCGATCTCATGCCCAATGCCACGCTCGACCAAAAAATCGCCACCGGCTTCAACCGCTGCCTTCCCACCACCGGAGAAGGAGGAGCGATCGCAAGTGAATACGAAGTCATCTACGCCACAGACCGTGTTTCGACAACATCTGCCATCTGGCTTGGCCTCACAACGGCATGTGCCGCCTGCCACGACCACAAGTTTGATCCCATTTCTCAAAAAGATTTCTACCAGCTCAGCGCCTTTTTCCGAAATTCGACCATGCCCACCATGGATCGGAATCTCGCAGATCACCCTCCGGCGATATTTGCCCCCCTCTACTCCGATCAAGCTCAATGGGTCTCCCTCGAAAAGGGCATCAAAGAAGTAGACAAAAAAGCGCAACAGCATCTCAAAGTCGCGGAGAACAACTTCCAAAAATGGCTCCCGACAGCCAAAGAAACTCCTCTCAAAGACCCTCAACTGACTGCCGCCAACGTTTCGCTGCCATTCGTAGTGAATCAGAAAAAATTCCAAGGCACCATCGAGGGTCAAGTCAGAGATTGGTCTTTCACTGGGAGGACCCGTAATCATGGCAAAAACGGAAAAATCGCCCGAATCTCAAATCTTAATCTCAATTTAGGCGACATCCTGGCCTTTAAAGCCGAAGACCAAGTCACATTTTCTTCTACCATCTATCTGGAAAAGCCAACCACGGGCGCTCTCATTTCACGGATGCATACTAAGAAGCAAAGCCGTGGATGGGACCTCTGGGTGGAGAACGGAAAAATTGGAGCACATTTCGTCGAAAGCTCACCTAAAAAGATGATCAAAGTCCTCAGCAATGAGCCCATCTCGTTGAAAAAATGGACGAACGTCGTCGTCACCTACGATGGCACCGTGGCTCCTAAAGAAAGGGTGAAAATATACTTAAATGGAGAACCCACTCCGATCACCTACGTGAACTCCAGTGACCTCAAAACAATCACCACATCTGCCCCAGCTCGCCTCGGAGGCCGTCATCCGAACGTTAAATATAAGGGCGCCGCATCTCTCTATGACTTTCAGTTTTACCGAGGTCTGCTAACGCAAGAGGAGATCCAAGCTGGAGGGAGATATCTCGATGTCAACAATCTCGTCTCCACCCCCTACGATCAACTCAACGAGCTGCAGAAAAATTCCCTCTTCGCATATTACTCCTACAAAGTTGACCCCATCGCCAAGAAACTCAGACAGCACAAGGCCCAACTCGTCAATAAACAGAGCCCCCTGCGCAGACGAGGATCCATGACCCTCATCACCGAAGAGAAAAAAGGAGAAGCATACGCTCACATCCTCGACCGAGGAGACTACTCCCTCCCCAAAGAGAAGGTATTTGCAGGCATCCCTGAAATCTTCCAAAACGGCACCCCAAAGCCGAAACAATCTCGCAAAGATTTAGCCGAATGGCTGGTTTCATCCAAAAACCCACTCACGGCCCGTGTCACAGTCAATCGCCTCTGGTACTACTTTTTCGGACTGGGAATCGTAGAAACAACCGAAGATTTTGGCATTATGGGCGCCCGGCCTACCCACCCAGAACTTCTCGATTACCTCGCGGTTGAATTTATGGAAAGTGGATGGGACCTCCAGCACATCATCAAACTCATCGCCGGATCCGCCACCTATCAGCTCTCCGATCATGTCACCTCTTCGCACCGGGAGAAAGACCCAACCAACCTCTACCTTGCTCGTTCATCCCGTCACCGCCTCGAAGCGGAGCAAATCCGTGACATGGCACTCTCCACCAGTGGACTCCTCGTTCACAAATTTGGAGGCCCTCCCGTAAAACCCTATCAACCTGAAGGGATCTGGAAATCTGTGGCAATGAAGCAATCAAACACCCGATACTACAAGCCGAGTACCGGAGAAGGCCTCTACCGCCGCTCTCTCTACACCTTCCTGAAACGCACCGCCGCGCCGCCCAATATGGAAATTCTCAACGCCCCCACTCGAGAAGTCTTCTGTGTCCGGCGAGATCGGACCAACACCCCTCTGCAAGCCTTCGTCACCCTCAATGACACGCAATTTATCGAATCCTCCCGCGAACTCGCTACCGAAGCGCTTAAAAAAGCGGAATCATTTGAAGACAGGCTCGCAATTATCACCCTCTCTCTCATGTCTCGCACCTTCGACTCCTCCGAACAAGCCATCGTGAGAAAGGCCCTCGATCACCACTTAACACGTTACCGTGATCAACCTGAACTTGCAAAAAAACTCATCACCGTTGGCGCAAGCAAACCTGCACCCTCCCTCCCCAAACCAGAACTCGCAGCCTGGACCTTGATCGCATCTCAAATCTTTAATCTCGACGAAACTCTTACCAAATAAGTCATGCAAACAATCGCAGATTTCAACGCCGCAGTTTCTCGCCGCCAATTCTTTCGTGAAAATGGCGTAGGCCTCGGAACCGCCGCTCTCGCGTCCCTTCTCCCCGGCAAACTCAGCGGACTTTCCAACCCCGGAATCCCTGACGAAATTCAAGAGATTGCTCCAAAAGCGAAACGAGTCATCTACCTCTCCATGCTTGGTGCTCCCAGCCAACTCGATATCTTAGACTACAAACCGGGCCTCCAAAAACGCTTCGGAGAAGACCTGACCGAGTACCTCAAAAAACAAGGCCAACGCCTCACCGGCATGACCTCTGGCCAAGCCACCAAGCCTCTCGCCCCTAGCTCATTTAAATTCAAACAATCCGGTAAATCTGGAGCATGGGTCTCCGAACTCCTCCCCCACACCGCCAAAATGGTCGATGACATCGCCATCGTAAAATCGATGCACACTGAGGCCATCAACCACGAACCTGCCAACCAGCTCTGCTACACTGGTAGTCAGCAAAATGGCAACCCCTCCCTCGGATCTTGGCTCGCATACGGCCTAGGATCTCAAAACCGTGACCTTCCAAACTTTGTCGTCCTCCACGCCCAACACACCGGCCCAGGAAACGTCCAAGCCATTTCCTCTCGTCTCTGGGGTCCCGGCTTTCTTCCAGGAAAACATGCTGGAGTCGCCTTGAGATCCAAGGGAGATCCCGTCCTCTACCTCAAAGATGCTCCTGGAATTGATCGCGACCTTCGTCGCCACATGCTCGATAGCCTCAACAGCTTGAACCAAAAAAGCTATGATCTCGTCGGTAACTCGGAAACTCAAACCCGCATGCAACAGTATGAAATGGCATTTCGCATGCAGGCATCAGTTCCTGAACTCACTGACATCGCAAGCGAGCCCGACTACATATACGACATGTATGGCCCCCAGTCCCGCACCCTTGGCTCCTTCGCCAGCTCATGCATCTTGACACGCCGGATGATGGAGCGGGGAGTCCAGTTTGTTCAAATTTTCCATCGAGGCTGGGATCAACACCGAAATCTCCCAGCACACATCAAACCACAATGCCAAGATATTGACCAACCCTCCTGGGCTCTCATCCAAGATCTAAAGCAACGTGGCATGCTCGAAGACACCCTCGTCATCTGGGGCGGAGAATTTGGCCGCACCGTCTACTCCCAAGGAAAACTCACGAAAACAAACTATGGCCGTGACCACCATCCCCGCGCCTTCACCATGTGGATGGCCGGCGGAGGCATCAAAGGAGGACAAACCTACGGAGACACCGACGACTTTGGATACAACATCACCAAAGATCCCGTCCATATCCGCGACCTTCACGCAACTATCCTCCATCAACTGGGGATTGACCACCACAAGCTCACCTTCAAGTATCAAGGTCTCGACCAAAAATTAACCGGAGTAGATCCAGCGAAAATCGTCAAAGGCTTACTCATGTAAACCCAGACCATTTTTGTAAACAAAGCATCGACCCTCAGCAAATCGTCCCTACGCAAGTCAAAGGAAAGCGACTCACCAGAGAAACGCTCCCATTAATCCTTTGATCGTCAGCTCGTGCGGAATTTATCGTGTTCAGACTGATGCGCAGGAAATCTTGGAAACCAATTTTCCAAATTTTGTGTCGTCCATATTCTACGAATAGCTCGCCGTAAATTAAGCGCGCTTAAGCGACCAAAACACAAAAGCTGCGGCCATTTGCACCTCCCTCCCCGGTCATAAAACCATTACAAATACAGGGGTTGAAAATCATCAAACTTAAAATATGCTTGGCATAAAATTGGGCACCAAAATTTCGACTTCGACAAAGGTCGCCTCCGCGATCGCCCACGGTTTGGATGATGATCTGGACATTCATGTAGAATGAGGCTGATCACATCACCACGCCAGATCTAGATGGAGGCGACATTTCAGACGCTTACGGTTCACCTGAGATCGAACTGGATTACAATGATGAAGACGAATTTTGCTGAACCTGAATGGGTGAACCGTGACAAAAAAAGGGTTCTTCGGGAAATTTAGTGCGCGATTTTGGGGCTGAGGGCCAGCTTGCCGCAGAAGAACAGGATGCGGGTGCGGTAATTCTCAAAGCTCCGAAAGCCACGGGCTGAGGCTTTCAGAGATTGGATCTTACTGTTGAGC
>CALGLJ010000008.1 GCA_937930235.1 uncultured Verrucomicrobiales bacterium
GACTTCAATCCGGTGCTCTTTTCATCTTCACCAACAAACGCCGCAACCGACTCAAGGTTCTTTATTACGACCGCACCGGCGTCTGCATTTTGATCAAACGTCTCGAAATCGGAACCTTCTCCTGGCCCAAGCCCAGTCAATTTTTGTGTCAGGCATAATTTAAGTCTGCTGGTTCTCAATCCCTGTATCTATCATGGTTTTGCGACGGATTGGGTGGAGTAGATTGGCGCAGGAAAAGTCGTAATGGAGGGGGCGTAGGCGTAATCCTGTCGGCGAAATGAGTTCACCCAAGCTGTCGTGCAAACGGCCGTTCCGTCACGCCACCTGCCAATTTTACGGCAGCAAGGCATATTTTAACCTGATGGCCTCTGGAATTGCGTGGCTCAATACCAGTCACAGCACTTTGCGGGAATATCGGACGAGTTCCTTACGTCCGGCAGGATAGCGCGGGCATTCGGGTTTTTTGTCAAATTATTGGGGGGCGTCTCTGCAATTTGGTTGAGACAGGACTGAAAAGAGAGCAGGAGCCCTGACTTGACCTCACAGAAAGCGTGGGCATAATGCAAATATGGAACGAAATACCACCGTCTCCCTCAAGAAAATTTATGTTTTATCTCTTATGATATTTGGTCCGACGATGGATTCATTATCGGCACAAGAGATTCTGAAAGAGCGTGGAAGCTCATGGGACTACCTTTTCTATCAGTCGGCTGCGATGCCTGCAGACCCTGAGACGATCGATGCGGATTTCCACACGACGTGGAATGGAGCGAGTGCTAGTTTTGACAATGACTATGACGGCCCCCAATTCCTGACCGGAGATGCCCCTCTGGGTTATGGAGAAGTGCCAACAAATGCGTTTCCGACCACTAATGTGTGGGATCTCAATGACGTGACGGCGTCGCCTCCCTCGGGCACTCGTCTGGCCGCGATGTATTTACGAACAACCTTACCCGCACCTACGAACGATGTGACGGTGCTAACTTTCACCGGGGTGATCGATGATGGGGTCATCATTTATGTCAATGGGGACAGGGTAAGATCTGAGTTGGTGACTCCTCCAGATGATCTTGCCGCTTCGACTTGGGCCCTCCAGGCGACTGATCAGGGGAATGAAAATATGGACAAATCAGTCAGAGTTCCCGGTCTCTTCCTCAACGCAGGGTTCCCGATTGATATTGCGATTTCGGTGCATAATTCATCTGATACAGGGAGTGATTTGATGTTAGATGTCGAAGTCGAGGCATTTGAATCGGATGGGCCACCCAACGATGATTTTGCCAATGCGCAGTTACTGACGGAATTGTTGAATACCACCGGCGTTGAATTTCCCATCATGGTGGACACTTCCAATGGGGACTTTGGTCTTGGTGCTGGACGCGAGCAGGGTGAGCCGGATCATGCGGGAAATGCCGGAGGAGGATCAATTTGGTATCGCTATGAAGCATCTGGTTTCAATCGAAGAGTTTGGGTGAACGTGGCAGAGTCAAATTTTGATACTCTCCTCGCAGTTTATACTGGTGATGCCGTAGATAATTTAACTCCGGTGAGAACATTCCCAAATTGGCCTGATTCTCCCGATGCTGCGAGTTCACGAGATTCCGCGCCTTTTGGAGAAGGAGCTCGGGTGGAGTTTGATGCCGTGTCCGGTGAGACTTATTACATCGCAGTGGATGGGGCAGATGGGAGCTTTGGAAGTCTGGAACTCACTTATGGTAATGCGTTTACGGGAATCGGTCCTGATAATCCTAATGATAACCCACAATTAAATGCGGTCTTTGAAGGGATGGACCCGGTGGATGAGTTGGTCGGACCAGGTGCGAGTTGGGAGTTTCTCCTGCACACCGACGTCGATACTCAACCGAATGATCCGGCATTGGTGGATTCCGATTTTTTCGGAGTCAATGGGAATCCTGGTTGGCAAACTGCCGCTGGTTATGATGGACCTATTTTTGGAATGGCCGCCGCTCCTTTGGGCTATGGAACGATCAACGCCTTGGCGATGAATGGTTCGAATATGGCAATTTCTGGGGAATCAAATATTTGGGGAAACCGAGATCACGATGGAGATGGGGAACTCGATTCTTCGCCACCTAGTGATGCTCGTTTCACTGCATATTTCCGGACCACCTTTACTCCGGATCGAGAAATCTCAGATCTCGCGGTGTATGGGCTTTTGGATGATGGCGCGGTGATTTACATCAACGGAGTAGAGGGTGCTCGTATTAATATTGCGGATACTGCAGATGTGAATGATTGGCAGCTTCTTGCTGAATCTGTCAGACCTAAAAATCGTTCCACTGAGGCTAACCCGCAAGCAGCAGTGATTCGCGGCTTGAATTTAGCAGCAAATGAGCCGGTAGAGGTTGCGGTGAGCTTACACAATGCGGAAAGCACCAGTTCCGATCTGGCCTTGAATCTTCAAATTTTTGAACAAGCGTCACCGGAGGTTGTTGAGCCACCGATGACAGGAGATCGTCCTGTTTTAGCGATTTCTCCTACGACAGCGGATGGGGCCTTTGATCTGAATTGGGTCTGGGAACCAGGAGTAAACTTCGAAGTGCAGTTTAGCCCAGTGTTAGAGAATCCTACTTGGACTGCTGTTGCAGAAGCAACGGTGACTGAGGATAATGGGAGCTATTCGGCTAGTGTCTCAGTGCCATTTGGAGTGAACCCAGTCGGTTTCTACCGAGTCGAGGAACAATAGTGTTTCAAGCATGACGATTGAAGTGGTGGGCTTTGGCTTGGCCGGAGCCTGCCTTGCAATCCAGCTTACAAAACTTGGAGCCATCGTTCGGGTCACGGATGATGGCTTTTTAGGCAGCACTGCGGTCGCAGCGGGTTTGGTTAATCCTGTTACGGGCAAAAATTTTCAACCGAGCTGGCGCTTATCGGACTTCTGGCCGGAGGCGCAATTATTTTACCAATCTCTGGATGAATCGCTCTATCATCCCATGCCGATCTTTCGGCGTTGGATGGATGATCGAGATAAGTTTCAAAAAAAATATGACACCGTCGCCCCGTGGATTGCGGAGGTGTCTGAGGAGGGGGTGACTTGGAAAGAGGGGGGCTGGCTGGAGACGCGGCGCTTTCTGGAGGTGGCTCGTGCTTGGCTTCTGGAGCAGGGGGTGAGCTTTGAGCCTGGCTGCTCTGACTCTGAGGTGCAAGTCCGCTGCGGTGGTTCGGCCGCATTACGAAAGCGAGAATTTGCCAAAATCGACCATCGTTGTGCAAAAGGTGAGATTCTCACCGTGACGATTCCTGATTGGCAAGAAGACTACATTTTGACCGGAGGCGGATGGCTTATTCCAATTGGAAATGAAAAATACCGAGTCGGGGCGACATACGCTTGGGATGGTCTCGATTCTGGCCCTACCGAAGAAGGTCGTGAATGGGTCGAGCGTATTTTACGAAATTTCACGAAACGTGATTATGAAATTTGTGACCACCAGGCCGGAGTTCGACCGATTATTCGAAAGAGCCAGCCGGTCCTCCATTATGAAGAAGAGCTGGGTTGGCTATTTAATGGACTGGGCTCCAAAGGGGTGATCTACGCGCCTCGGGTTGCGAGACAACTGGCCGAGCATTTGTTAGATGGCAAGGCGTTCGATCCAGATCTTCGGCTTTCAATTTGATTTGCGTGAACGCAGGCCCTGTAAGGTCTTTCCTTCCGCTTCCCATTGAATTTGGAAATCAGTCTTGGGGTAAAAAAAGGCGTCATCCGGCCAAGTAAGTCTTTCTAAAGCAGAATAGTTCGTGAGCTGTTCCTCGGACCACTCGAAGTATTCAGAATGATCGGTCTTAAAGAGAAACTCGCCTCCCGGAATGAGAGTTCTGCTGACGGCCTTGAGGAAGGGTTCTTGGAAGAGTCTCCGCTTGTGATGCTTCGCCTTGGGCCATGGGTCGGGACAGAGGAGGTGAAGGCGGGAGATGGATTCGGCAGGTAAGAGCCACTCAAGAGTGTAGAGGCTTTCGAGTCGTAGCACTTTTAAATTACTCAAACCGAGCCGATCTGCCTTACGGCAGACCTTACGCACTCGCCCAAGAAGGCGTTCGACTCCGAGGAAATTGCGCTCGGGATAATGTTGAGCCATTTCTAGGAGAAAAGAACCATCCCCACATCCCAAGTCCACTTCCAGAGGAGCAGCGTTTTCAAAGTAATCGCCGATGGTAATCTCCGCGAAATAGTCATGTGGAATGAGTTCGCAAGGCTCTGCCGGACGATCATAAGAGGTGACGGGGATGGCTTCCATTGAATGATGGAGAGGATTAATTTGTGAGAGAGGTACGGACGCGATAGAAGATACGACTAGCAGTTGGGGGACGGGAAACTTGATAGAAAGTCGTATCAATTACTGTTCCACTCCGTGTTTGTGTTGCGAAGGGAATGGCGTTCCAGTTTTCGAGATCTGTACTACTCTCAATCACAAAGGTTGCGGAGTTATCGATGAATTTACGTCTCGGGTGTCTGAGGATCACAAAATTGTTGTCTCGAAAAGAGTCAACGGTCAGGAGATCTCGGGTTAAATTTTCTGGGCTAAGACCGAAAGCATAAATTTGGAGGTTCGTGATACCGTCTTCATCAGGATCTGCGAGTGCTCCGCTAATTTCAGGATTTGCTGCGTCTTCTTCTGAGAAGTTGTCAATTCTCCAGTCATCGTAACTCTGTAAAAATTCAATTCGAAAGATGTCTTGGACGGTATTTCCGATGCTGTCTTCTGCTTCGATGATGAATGTTTTGAGATTTCCAAGCTGAGGGTCGAGGTAGGTGACATTGAGCTGATTTCCCACGATCTCTCCAGAGATTGAGTCCGCTCCAGTTGCTTGCGCAATGCGACAAGTTAAATTGGTGTCGGTGCCCGCTTCACCTGCTGGGACTGCGATACGGCTGACCGAATCGAATACATAAAAGTCATCGATATTGATCGTTTCAGGTGTGCTTGCTGCTTCGACAGGAACTGAGCTTTGGGCTCCTCCGTAATTGAAGCTGATAAATGCGTCAGGATTATTTAGGAGGAGTGCGTTGGGGAGAGTGGACTGTGAAATCCGTGCAAAAACAGTGAATCCACTATTTTGGAGATCGAGATTATCGGAGTTGTCTCCGAGGCTCACAAACCACTGACTTGTCGCGGAATCAGGATTGTTTGCAGTTTTAGCCATGGAAATCGTGCCCAAGGTGTTCGAGACATTAAATTCGTTGACGATTGGTGGTTGAATTTCGAGCGGGGGAAATGCTACGAAATTAGAGTTCTGTATCTGGAAGATGTTGACCCCAAAACCACCCCCCTGAATGACGAAATTTTCTGCAATACGATGAATGATGGTGTCGACATAATCTCCACGATCAACGTAGCCTAAAAAGTTTGTAACGGTTCCTGGGGCTCTATTTTTGAAGAGTAGGAAATCAAAATTTGAAGTAACGCGATTGCCACCGCGATCGTAGCTGGCCGTGAATCGAACGGCCTCATCCATAATTTCTTCAGTGCCAAACTTGAGCGGAATTGTGCGTGAGTTTGGGCTAAATTTAACGGATTCTTGGATATCAGGGGTTCGTGCGTTGAGAACAGGCACCACCATGGACTGAGCAATGGCATGGTTGGCACAGAGAATTGCTACGATCATTCCTTTCACGGAGAGGACTCTGCACTGAATCTTGTTCAGATTGAAATTCCATTTTTTGCTTAATCTGAATATCCCGAGTCTGTGCGGGAACATGTCCTTTTCGATCTTGATCAAACTGTGGTACCTTGGGACACCCAACTTGTCTTTCGCAGTTACGTGTTGCGGCAAGAGCCGATCCGTCGATTGGGTTGTCTGATTTTCCCATTCTTTCTGCCATTTGCTAAAATTTTGGGGGCGGGAGGTCTGAAGCGGGTGTTTCATTGTTATCTATGGAGAATGAAACGTGAACGCCTTGAGGAACTCGCGCAGCAGTTTGTGGATGAATGGCTTCCTTCGCTGACATACCCGGAAATCATTGCCGAAATTGAAACGCACCGAGAAGCAGGCCGGCAGGTGGTTCTTTCTTCTGCGAGTCCTGATCTTTGGGTGGAAAAGATCGGGACGGCTCTGGGTTTCCATCTCAGTCTGGGAACACGTTTCGAATGGAAAGATCAGGTCGAATTTTTCCCCGATTTGATAGGGGAAAATCATAAAGGAGAGGAAAAAGTACGCCGCTTGGCCGAGCGGGGCATTACGGAAGGGTTTTCTGGATACAGTGATTCCCGAGCGGATGTGCCACTCCTTCTCTTATGCGATCATCAGACCTTGGTGAATCCTCTCCCGGGAATTCGCGCGGAAGGAGAGCAGCGGGGGTGGTTTCTCATGGAGCCGAAGAAGCCGTGGAAAGATCGCCGCGCATTCGGGGTGGCGTGCACCTTGCAATTTTTTGGACTCTGGAAGCCATGATTTGGGCCCTTCATGGAGCCGTCGGAATGGCGGAAGATTGGCACAATTTCAATGTGCGCGGGATCGATCTTTGGTCGCTTTTACAGGACGGAGAAATGAGCCTGAGTGAGGCGGGCAAGAAGATCGCTGCGATGGCGAGTGATGGAGATACCTTGGTGGGCTATTCCATGGGTGGGAGACTGGCCTTGCACACGATGGCGCATCGTCATTGGAAACAGGTCATTCTAATTTCCACTCATCCGGGCCTGCGCGCAGGTCATGAGGAGCGGCTCGTGAGTGATGAAGCGTGGGCTCAAAAAGCAGAGGGCGATTGGGAGCAATTTCTCATGGACTGGAATGCGCAGGCCATTCTACCTGAAGTCTCATGGGGAGATCGCGGTCAGTTGAAGGCGCGCCAAGAAGAGATTGCGCGCAGCTTTCGCTGCTGGTCTCTGGGGCGACAAGAGCGTTTTGATGATTTCCCCGAATCAGTGACTTGGGTGGTAGGGGAGCGTGATTCAAAGTTTAGAAACCTTGCTCCTGCTGATGCCATCGTGGTCCCCGATGCTGGACATCGAGTTCCTTGGGAACAGCCAGAAGCCCTAAAGGATCTCATCAAATAAATCGAGCGCCGGACTGGCCTCTTGTTCCTGGTGAAGAAGGGCTTCAAAAGCGTCTTCGTCAATGATCTGCACTCCGAGGGTTTCGGCTTTGGTTCGTTTGGAGCCTCCCCCTTCGCCAGCGAGGAGATAGTCAGTTTTGGAAGAAATCGATCCGCTGACCTTTCCTCCCTGAGCCTCGATGATGACTTTAAATTCTGGCCGTGGTTTAGTGAGTTTCCCCGTCACCACAAATGTTTTTCCGCTGAGAGGAAGACCTCCTTCCGCTTGGCTCCCTTTCGGGGCGTAGTGCTCGGACCGAGGATCGATCCCCAGTGCGTTGAGTGTTTCGATGACCTGCAAGCCGACTTCAGAAGAGAAAAAATTTACCAAGCTTTGAGCGGCGACGGGGCCGACATCTGGAGAGATATTGAACTCTGCAATTTCCTCTCGAAGAGTCCTGATTTCTTCTTTGAGTTCATCATAGCGTCTTTGGCGTTCCGCTTTTTCCTGTTCGTCCTTTGGAGGATTGGCCTTGCTGCGAGGGGAAATGTCTTTTTGTTCAGCTTCCAGCTGCGCGCTCTTGGCGATAGTTTTCAAAATGGAAGACTCCGGGAGATCGCTTAATTTTTGATGGAGACGAGCAGTTTCCCGAGCGGACGATTCTCCGATATGGGAAATGCCCATAGCATAAATCCACTTGTCCAAAGGTACCTCTTCCTTACTTCGGACGAGGGAGCTTAATAGGGTGTGGGCTCGTTTTTCGCCGAAGCGTCTTTCCTTAGAAATGACTTCTCCCTTGGCCGATTTCGCAGGATCTAACATGAGATCTGCTAGGCGCTCTTCGGAAAGAGAAAATAGATCGAGCGGGGAAGAGACCATTCCCGTCTCGACTAATTTCATCGCGACCGATTCGCCGAGTCCTTCGAGATCAAGTGCCTTCCGACTTGCAAAGTGTTTGATGCGGGTGACCGCCTGAGCGGGACAGGCAAAGTTTCCACAGCGCCAGGCGACAAATCCTTTCTCTTGTTCGATGGGTCCCTTGCAGGAAGGGCAGGCGAAGTTCAATTCTTTCGCGAGATCGTATGGAGAGGTCTCTTCTGGACGTTTCGAAAGAATCACCTTCACAATGGAGGGGATGATTTCGCCCGCCTTTTCCACCACCACGGTATCTCCCAGGCGGATGTCTTTACGTTCAATTTCTTCCTGATTGTGCAGCGTGGCTCTGGAGACCGTACTTCCTGAAACAAAGACCGGCTCGAGCTCGGCCACGGGAGTGAGGACTCCAGTGCGCCCCACCTGAATGGTGATTTCTTTGAGCAGTGTTTCCTTTTGTTCTGGAGGATATTTAAAGGCAGCGGCCCAACGCGGAGCGCGCGAGGTGAAGCCCAGAGTGTTTCGTTTTTCAAAATGGAACACCTTAATCACGGCCCCATCGGTGCCATAGGGCAGATCATGCCGGGCTGCATCGAGTTCCTTGATGGCTGTCAGCACTCCGGGCAGAGAGTTGACTTGCCAGAATGGTTCGTTACGCCGAATCCCAAATTGTTCTAAAAGTGCACGATAGTCGCCTTCTGTATTTAGCTCCAAATCTTCATGAGCTCCCAGACCGTGAGCTAAAAAATCCAAAGGTCGCCGAGAGACCTCTTTGGAATCCAATAATTTCAAAGCTCCCGCCGCCGCATTGCGCGGATTCACAAATGTTTGGAGGCCGTCTTCTTCTCGCCGTTCATTGAGCTGAGCAAACCCCTCCGAAGGCATGAAGACTTCTCCGCGAATTTCCAAAAGGGAGGGGGGATTTTCAGTGGGTAAGATCAGAGGGATCGAGCGGATGGTCCGGACATTGGCGGTAATGTCATCACCCTTACGACCATCGCCACGCGTGAGAGCGTAATCGAGTTGACCGTCGCGATAGACCAAGGAGCAGGCAACCCCATCGATTTTTGGTTCAATCGTGAGATCAATGGGATCGGAGCCGAGAGTCTTCTCCAAGCGGGCATAGAAATCGGCAACTTCGTCATCAGCGAAGAGATCATCAATAGAAAGCATCGGCAGTAAGTGCTCTCGTTGCTCAAAGGCGTCCAAAGGAGCGCCGCCGACCCGCTGGGTAGGGGAATTGGCGTCAAAAAGCTGAGGATGTGCCTGTTCGAGAGTCTCCAGCTCACGGAAGAGGCGGTCATATTCAGCATCGGAAATCTCCGAAGTCGCCTCTTCGTAGTAGAGCCGGTTGTGTCTCTCTAATTCGGTTCGTAGAAATTTTAGACGCTCGATCTCGTTCACAGGATGAGCCTATCCTTGCCATGATGCAGATCAAAGCCAATCCTCTTGGTGGTGACCTTCTCACGGAATCAGGAACTCCCAATCGCTTTCTCATTAGCGCTGGCGATACACCTTGCCCTGATCCTGATGTTTTCCATTTTTGTGAGCTCGGCTAGGACTGCTCAGGCTGGAACCAGCTCCTCGCCCCCGGAACCACCTTCAGATGAAATTACTCTTATTTTTGAAGAAGATGCACCCGTTGCCTTGGAGACGCCTTCCGAGGAGATGCTTCCGAGTCACCCGTCTGAGCGCGAGCAGAAACCAGGCTTTGCTGCAAGCGTGCAAAATACGGACCATTCTCCAGAAAATGCGTCATTGATCGGGGCGGCTCCCAGTGTGGCCACGAGTGATGAGCACGCTCTCGCTGGGAGTGATCAAGGCCCCGCGCTGTCAGGTCAACAAACCCCGAAAGCTGATGTGAAGACCGTGGCTTCTCGCTTTGCCGAGCAGCCGGAAGCAACACCCGAGCGGACCCCTACTTTTGTGGAACCGAAGGTGGCAGATGAAATGGTCGAGGAAAAGGTGCCCGAAACTCAAGTGGAGGAAGTGAAAGAACCCAAGGAGGTGGAATCTCCAAAAACAGAGGTCCGGGGAGTCCTCAGCTTATCCGGAGAGGGCAGTCTCGACGTCCGGCAAACAGCGGTGGGGCGCTATCAAGACCAACTTTTTAAAATCATTGAAATCAAGTGGCAGAACAATCTCGAATCATACAAGGAGCATATTGCTCCCGGTCTCATTATTTATCGTTTTACCGTTGATCGGAATGGAAAGATCTCGCGCAAGCGACGTGTCGAGATGAAAGGAGCTTCACAGATTCAGTGGGGCCACGTCGTTCGTGATGTCGATTCTTCTGAAATTCCTCCCATGCCGAAGGAGGTCATCCGTGAACTCAAAGGCCAGCCGCTGGAACTTACCCTGACTTTTAACTACTAACCCTCCTCTACTTATGAGTTTGATTTTTGCCACCTCGTCCACCTGGGAGTTTATCCTCGCGGGGGGATTTTTCATGATCCTCTTGGGCATCTGCTCCCTCACGGCTGTGACGGTGATTTTTCTGAAATTGATCACACTCAAGCGTGATCGAGTTCTTCCGCGAAATTTGGAAGATGAGGTGGAGCGTTTCGACAAAAATCTCGATGTGGGAAAAGTGAAAATGTTAGAGAAAGCGTTTTCACAAGGAGATAACACCCTCGCTCGTCTTTGCTCGATTGCGGTGACGCACTCAGATCGCCCTCAGATTGAAGTGAAGGAAAGGGTGCAGTCGTCGGCACGGGAAGAGATCGTGCAGATGAATTCGGGCCTCGCAATTTTAGAGGTCATCACCACCATTGCTCCGCTGTTAGGACTGCTCGGGACCGCAAGTGGATTAGTGAAAGTTTTTGGCGATTTAACCTCAAGAGAGGTGATCCAGAGTGGCATCGCAACGGCTCTCAGCACGACCGTGGTGGGAATCGCCATTGCCGTGCCAGCGGTGATTGCACATAGTTATTTTAGTCGACGAATCGAGACCTTCGCCGTTCGCTTGGAGGTTCTGTTAAGCCGAGTTGTCTCCGCCTGCGATCAACGTTCTCAATAGTCATTTGTCCGGTGGAATTTTACCATTCAAATAAGAAGCCCCTCACGGTCCCGATCGTTTCTCTGATTGATATCCTGGTGACCTTGCTCTTTTTCTTCATCGTCTCGATGAATAATATGGAGCAAAAACAGCCGCGTCCGGTCATGAAGGTGACTCTTCCTACCGCGACTTCGCAAAAGGTTCAGACGATCACCACGACGCGAACCGTTCTTTCTCTCGATACCAAAGGAACGGCTGAAATCGACGGGCTTGTGGTTCCGGAAGGCTTCCTGACCGAATATCTCATTGCTAACAAAAGGCAGCGTCCTGATTTAAAACTCGAAATGCGGGCTGACGAGGCTTGCCCGTGGGGAGAAGTCTTAAAAGCACATGGCGCTGCGATCGAGGCTGGCTACTCTGCGAACGAAATCGTAAATCGAGTCCGCAAAAATCCGCAAAAATAAATCGATGGTTTTAGACATTACCCAATACGGAAATCCTGTTCTTCGTAAAAAGTGCCACCTGGTTGGAGAAGTAACCGACGAGCTCAAAGAGCTGGTGGAGAATATGATCGAAACCATGAAGAGCGCTGAAGGAATAGGAATTGCCGCCCCGCAAGTGAATGTCGATCTTCAGCTTGCGGTAGTCGACGTATCACATGATCCCGAGTGTATCAGCTATCTCCGGATCGATGGAGAAGAGGCGAAGCTGGAGGAGGTGATGCCCCTCGTCTTTTTTAATCCCGAGCTGGAGTTTGGAAAAACGAAAGAATCTGAGATGGAAGGGTGCCTCAGTATCCAGGGGATCAATGCTCAGGTGCGCCGCCCGACCGAAGTGAAAGCAAAGCTCCACCTCATGGATGGGCGCACGATTGTGCTCGAGACAGATGGGTTGTTTGCGCGCGCGATCCAGCATGAAACGGATCATCTCAATGGAGTTCTTTTTACCGATCGCGTCAGTCCTGCGAGTAAGCTTTCGGTTCGCCGAAAGCTTAAAAAATTAGTGGAAGGCTAGACGAAGTCGAAGCGGGAGAGATCCTGAACGTCGATCAGCCCTGCGACTTTCTTCCCTTCGAGGACGATGACATCATCGATTCGGTTTTCGCGGATGATCTTGACCACGTTCACCGCGAGATCGTCAGTTTGCACCGTGATGGGATTCTTTGTCATATGTTCGCAGACGCAAGTATCGCCAATGTCACGGTGATTCTGATACCCCCGAACGAAGTCACCGTGAGTAAAGATGCCCACTAAGGAATCGTCTGGATTGACAATTGTCGCGGCCCCCGCACGGCACGCTAACATCGCGAGCACTGTATTCTGGACGGTGGTCTCAGGGTCGACTTTTACGAAGTCTGAGCCCTTCCTCATAATATCAGAGACCCGTGTCAGGAGGTATTTCCCGAGAGTCCCGCTGGGGTGAAGTTCGGCAAAGTCATCTTCCTGAAAACCGCGTTCCTCTAGGAGAACCATGGCGAGCGCATCGCCAAGCACTAACATATTGGTCGAGCTGGAAGTGGGTGCGAGGCCGAGAGGACAAGCTTCATCATCGACTCCGATATCGAGCACAATATCACTATGACGAGCGAGAGTGGAGTTTGGGTTTCCGGTGAGCGCAATCACTTGCGTGGCCCGTTTTTTCACATGAGGCAAGAGGGTCATCATTTCCTGAGTTTCTCCCGAATAGCTCAGCGCGATAATGAGATCATCGGTGGAAAGGAGGCCGAGATCTCCATGCAGGGCGTTTTGGCAGCTGAGATTGACCGCCGTTGCTCCCGTGCTGTTGAAAGTCGCTACAATTTTTTTTCCGATATTTTCCGACTTCCCGACCCCGATGATGACAATCTTTTTTTCCAAAAGTAAGGTGTCCTTGAGCGCGGTGATCGCTTGTGAGAACTGGTCATCGAGTCGGTCCGAGAGCCGCTTGAGCTGCTCGATCTCGATTTCGAGGACTCGTCGTGCTTTTTCAAGGAGTGGAGAGGAAGCGCTCACTGGGGAAGGGTGCCGAAGGTCAGAAGTAAGGTCCAGAAGTAAGTCTGGAGTGGGGTGCAGGAGCAGAGTAGCCTTTCTCATCCTCGATGAAGCGCTTCCTGCCTTATCTCAAATATTTTCGCCCTGTTCGCTGGCATTTTGCAGGCGGAGTTTTGGCCGCCTTAATCTATGCTTTGGCGAGTGGACTGGGTTTGCCCCTCGTCACAAAAGAAGTATTTCCGATCATTTTCAAAAGCGAAAAATCCCTAGGGAATGAGGCGCTACAATATGAAAAATGGCGCGCAGCCGAACTCGGAGAACCATTTCAAGAGAAGCTGGTCAGCTCCTTTACGACAGATGAAATGCCCTCGGAAAAAGTCAGTGCCTACCAACGACGCATGACAAATTGGCTGGGTGAGATGGAGCATTCCAGACTTGTTCTCCTCAGTTGCCTTTGGCTTCCCTTGGTCTTTTTTCTCCGTGCATTGGGAGGTTATTTTAATACCTACCTCTTGAATTATTGTGGTTATCGGGTGGTTGAGGGAATCCGAGATCAGGTCTTTTTCAAGATGCAGTCTCTTCCGGTTTCGTTTTTCCAGAAACATCAATCAGGAGATTTATTAGCGCGGTTGACTGGGGATGCTGAATTGCTGCGACAAACGGTGACCAAAGTGAGTGGAGATCTCGTGAAGCAGCCTGCGCAGCTCATTTTTGCCTTGGGTTTTCTGATCTATGTTTCAGTGGTCGAGGAGGGGAGCTTTATTGCTTTCATTTCTCTGCTCTCGATTCCGCTCTGCGTGTTCCCGATCCGAATCGTGGGTCGCCGCTTAGCGAAGCGGGCACGGGTGCTTCAAAATGTCGCAGGTGATTTGAGCGGCCAGGTTGCCGAAAGTCTGCAGGCTCCCATGGAAATCCGAGCCTATAATTTACAGGAAAACGTGATCGGGAAGTTCCGCCGTCAGGTGAAGGATCTGATCCGTTATTCGATGAAGGTGATTAAGTATCGCCAGGTGATTTCCCCTGCGGTGGAACTAGTCGCGGCGTTTGGCCTTTCCCTCGCGCTTTATCTTGGTTCGCAGCGAAGCATGAGTTTAGAGGCCTTCATGGCCATCGGGATGGCTCTCTATATGTCTTATGAGCCGATTAAAAAATTGGGGGCAGTCCACAGTCTCATGAAGCAAGGAGAAGCTGCGCTGGACCGTATCGAAGAAGTCTTACATGCGGAAGGTGAACTCGCGGAACCTCTCGCTCCGAAAACTCCCAAAGAGTTTTCGAGTGAAATTCGTTTTGAGAAGGTGTCCTTCGCTTATGGAGAAGAAGGGGGAGAAACGACGCTTAAGGAAATCAGTACCGTAATTTCTCCCGGAGAATGTGTCGCCCTCATCGGGTCCAGCGGTGCCGGTAAATCGACCTTTGCGAATCTCATCCCTCGATTTTATGACGTATCGGACGGAAGCCTGAAGGTGAGTGGTCAGGATGTGCGCGAGTGGTCTAAAAATGAGCTGCGCGATCGCATCGCATTGGTGTCTCAGACTCCAATTCTGTTTAGTGGGACCATTCGTGAAAATATCCGCCTAGGAAAACCAGGGGCGACGGATGAGGAGGTCGAAGAAGCCGCAAAGAAAGCCTTTGCACATGACTTCATCCTGAAACAGGAAAATGGCTACGATACCCAAGTGGCAGAGAAAGGAACGAAAGTCTCCGGAGGGCAGCGGCAACGAATTGCTATTGCCCGTGCGTTTTTGAAAGATGCGCCCATTTTGATTTTGGATGAAGCGACGGCAGCTCTGGACAATGAAGCAGAGGCTCGCATTCAGGAGGCTTTGGCAAAGTTAATTCAAAATCGGACCACAATCATTATCGCGCATCGTCTCAGTACGACGAAGATCGCAGGTCGTATCTTAGAGTTTGATCGCGGAGAAATCATCTCCGAACGAGCAGAAGCTTAAAGTGCGTTTTCTAGGGCGGCTAGAAAGCGCGTTTGGAAAGCACGATCATTTTCTTGGACCCATTCTTGGGCAGATTTTTGGAAGATTTCCAGTTGATCTTCAGGCGTGGCCAAGGTGTTTTGAATGGCCGTTTCGAGGGCCTTCGTATCGACATGGAAATTCGTTCCTAAATGACGTGCTTCGGTGTGGCTGCTTTTCACTAGTCTTCCGCGGTCAGGGCGCACCAGCTCATTCATCGGTGGGCCATCTGTGGTGATCACGTAAGCCCCACAAGACATGGCCTCGACGAGGTAATGGCCCCAGCCCTCCGAGCGGGATGGACAGAGGTGAATGGGATGTTCATTACAGAGTGTGATAATCTCTTCATCTTTGAGGTATTCCGAAAAGAGGACGACATTTTCAGGCAGAGAAGCGGGCGCATTTTCCTGACATTGCACCAGAGTCAGAGGTGGCCATTCGGGATGTTTTTTCCAAAGCTCAATAATGGTTTCGGTCCCTTTTAAGGTGCTTTTACCGGCTAGATGAAGAATGCCCAATTTTTTCCGAGCAATATCAGATCGATATAAATTGTGGGAAGTAAAGCCCGTGAAATGGCATGAGGAATGAACTTGAGTGAAGACTTCGAGAGCATGTTGGCTCTTACAAAAGATGTGGTCGATTTTCTTCAATACCGGGACATGACGTTGCGGAAAGCGCTCTTGATTTGGGATTAAGATATTGCAGGGAGCGGACCCGATCCATCTGGGGAAAACGCGCTCAAGAAAAATATTGGCATCAAAACGTTTTTCTCCAGGGAACCAGCGGCGGATGGGTGAGATGGAGCGACAATGGCTGATGGTGACTTCATAGTCAGCCGCTCTGGCAACTTGGTGAATCAAATCAACGTCACGATCAAGGCCGACTCCATTGGTGCGGGCGACGATGTTAAGATGCTTTTTCATGTCGCTGGAGGTAGTAGAGTTTTGAATATTTCAGAAAGACGGAGTGGGATGAATTTGCCGCAATCATGAGACCGGCTAAGCCATCGAGAAATCCTAGTTTGAGAACATAGTCTCGGAAAAATTTAAAAGGAGGGCGTAGCAAGATATCGCATAACGAGGCTCGTTTTCCCTTTTTTTGAAGCTCTTCCGCGGCGATGTCGGTGAAGTAGTTGATTTGTTGCACATGTGCGGACAGGGAGGCGACGGTATAGTGTTTGAGCTCTCCTTGGATATGTCCGGTGGAGGAGCCGTGGTCCATCTTGAAGGAGTCATGCGGGTTCACCCCCTGCCAGGTGCCTTTCTTCTTATGCCAAAGCCGGAGTTTACGATCCGGATACCAACCAGAATGCTTCACCCAGGTGCCACAATAGTTATTTCTCCGGTTGATGGTGTATCCATCGGCAGAGAAATTGTTCTTTAGGCTGAGGATGCTTTGGATGGCTTCATCATTGAGCTCCTCATCAGCATCAAGTGATAGACAGTAGTCATGATTCGCTTGTGTGATGGCAAAGTTCTTTTGCTGAATATGACCTTCAAATCGATGTTCGATGAACGTCACGCCCAAGTCATGGCAAATTTTAGCGGTATCATCCGTGCTGAATGAATCGATCACAATGATTTCATCAGCGACCTTTTCCAGAGAGCGGATACAACGAGCGATAGAAGCTTCCTCGTTATAGGTGATAATGAGGGCAGAAATCGGCGTGATCGATTCAGGGCTGGAGTGAAGATTTTCCATGGAGAGTGGGTGAGAAATTGATCTTAAGAAAAGCAGATCCCTGGTCGAGAGTGAAACGGGGAGAGAGGACAAAAGCGTTGCAATGCTAGAGGGAGAGAATTAGGTTGGCCCCTATGTTAGAAGGGGGATTTTCTGAATTTTCGGAAGGAAAATTTGTGGGGAAAATCGACCCTCGCTTTTTAGAAAATTTGGATACCTCTCGGCTGAGAGATTTTTCGAAAGAACTCCAGTCTCCGGAAGGCCGCATTTTAGCTCAGGGGCGGCATCAAGTTGTGATGCTCCCTTTCTTGCGGGAAGGGCAATCGGTTGAGGTGGTGGTGAAGGCTTTTGGGCGGCAAAATCGGCTCAAAGATCTTTATGATTCTTATCATGGATCTAAGGCTTCACGGTCTTTTCAGGCGGCAAATTTTTTGTTTAAAAATGAGGTCGGAACTCCAGAACCCATTGGATATTTTGAACGTTGGGAAGGGCGGCGGCTCATGGAAAGCTATTATCTTTCGTCCTATCTCGATTCTTTAACCAGTGTGAGGGATTTGCTTTTTCAGATGTATGAGAGGTATGGAGACTGTGCCCATTTTGTCCGTTTTCTGAAGCATCTTGCGCAAGCGATTCGCAAGATGCATGATGTGGGTTTTTGCCACTATGATCTGGGAAATCAGAATATGGAACTCACAGGAACGATTGATGGGAATTGGGGTGAGATTCAGTTTGTTGACCTGAACCGAGGGAAAATCAAAAATGATTTGAGCCCTCAAGAGAGAGCCATCGACTTTGCTCGTCTACGTTTGCCCTCTGCGTTTCTTGATATTTTGATTGCGATCTATTGGGACGATCAACCACCGAAGGAATTCATCTCACGGCTGAAATCTTTAAGACGCCGCTTTGATCTGTGGGAGAAGTCTCGCGCTCTGAGGCATCCTTTTCGAAAGCGTTCAGGAAATGGCCTACTTCGGGTGCAAGATATTTGGATTTGGGACCGTGAATCAGCGCAAGCGTCGATCACAATGAATCGTGACGAACGGAAAAAGTATTATCCCAAGGGGCGTCATTTGGCGGTGGCTCAGGCCGTGACGAAGGAGGGGATTGGAGTGTGGAAGGAGTATCAACGCTTATTACCACAAGCATTTACAAAAAAAGTTGAGCTGGCGGGGCGATTTGGAATGGCGCTGGAGGCGACAGATCTTGAGTTTCAGCAGCAGAGAAAATTTTTAGCACGGCTGAGTCCGATCCCGATCCCGGTCCTTTTGCGTTTTTGTCATCACGAGGGGCGAGCTCAATGGGAACGGACTTTGACTGACCTTGAGAGTCTCCATTCGGAAGGCTATCAGGTGATGATTGCGATGGTGCAGTGTCGGCGTTCAGTTCTTGATCCTGAGAGTTGGCGTGAGTTTTTGGAGTTTGTGATAGACCGAGCGGCCGACATGGTGACGATGGTTGAGTTGTGCCATGCGGTGAACCGAATGAAGTGGGGGGTGCATTCTCCTCAGGAACAGGGGATGCTTCTTGAGCCAGTGGTGGCGTTGCAAAAAAAGTACCCTCAGGTGAAGTTCACCGGGCCGGCTTGTATTGATTTTGAATATCACTATGTCCTTTCAGCTTTGGAAGAAACACCCCGCGAATTT
This sequence comes from uncultured Verrucomicrobiales bacterium, assembly GCA_937930235.1. Classification (GTDB taxonomy): domain Bacteria; phylum Verrucomicrobiota; class Verrucomicrobiia; order Verrucomicrobiales; family Akkermansiaceae; genus SW10. The sequence continues at coordinate 18,121 of CALGLJ010000008.1, forward strand.
CAATACGCCGCATTGTCGCACCACCTTTATGTAGACCGGCGAGGCGCACCCGAAAATTTTCAAAGCAAATTCAGCACTGTGGAGAAGGCGGCGCTTCTGCAAGCTATTGCGCGTTCGTCTTCTCGATGTAGCGATCAGGTGATTATTTCCGAGGTGAATTGGCCGATAAAAGGGACCGGGATTTGGTCTCCCGTCGGGGCGACGTATTGGCCTGCGGGTCAACCTGAGAGTAAACTCAATGTGTCAGAGGAAGAATATGGATGGTATATGCTCCGTTACCTGGTGCTCACAATTTGTTCTGGATTTGTGGAGCAGGTCTATTGGTGGAGGCTCGTTTCCCATGGTTTTGGTCTGGTGGATGAGCGCGCGGAAGACGGTTGGCGAGAACGGCCCGGATTTTTGATGCTCCAATTTTTTCTGACGACCTTGGGAGAGGCGACCTTTTTGGAAAAGCTCCCTAGTGAGGAGGGGGTGTATGCGTTGAAGTTTCAGACGAATGAAGCAGAAGTGGTGATGGGGTGGGCGCATGGGGCCGCAGAAGAAACGCGGTGGCCTTCAGAGCATACTGCGGCGTATGATGCTTATGGGGAAAAGATCACTTCGAGGGCTTTGGGTGAAGCTCCCGTTTACTTTTTCTTAGAAAGATAAGCCCGCTCTAGTGGCAGGGAGAGAGAAGGGTGAGCTTCTTGAAGTTTGTCCAGAAAACGGTTCCAGCGGCGGACGATTTTCGCATCTACTAAAGAATCGAAGAGATTAAGGATGGGGATGGCAACGCGTTCTCCTAATCCATCGATTACGATTGGAGTGAGAGCGTGATCTGCGGACCGTTGCAGGAGAATATTCCGGCCATGGAGATCGCTAACGAGGATTTGATTTTTCTGAAGATATTGTCCGAGATCCTGCAGTGCGTGAAAGAATGCATCGAGGTGCTCAGGTTGAGTCTTGAGGTAATGTTCGAGTGTGTTTGAAACGGTCCCATCGTGATCGCGGACACACTCAAAGAGATGTGCCGGTCCCAAGTTGGTGGTGCAGGGAGCAACATAGTCGGCAATCATGGAGAGGTCCGTCTGGATTCGGTGGAGGGTGCGGAAGTATGCGAGATCGGCTTTGAAGCGTTTGACGGACTTCGGATTATCTGTGGTGATTTTTAAACAAAGATCAGGGTTTTCCGGGTGCTCATAGCAGCGACAGTAGGCTCCTGATGCGATGAGGTGATCAGTTTCGGAAATTTGAATCGGATCGGACATGGGGAAAAGATGCGAGCGGCGGTTGAGGTCTGTTTAGGATGTTCCTGGAAGAAGCTCTTCGAGGTGGCAGGTGCGGATTTTTTTATGAGACCCAGGGAGAAGGGGGGCGTTTTCTGGGGTGGTAATGATCAGATCAATGTTGATTTCGCTTTGAGCTTCCAGTTCTGAGGGAGAACGGATGATCCATTCGATGAATTGAGGGGGGAATGGAAATTCTGGCTGAGGAGGGGCCTCATTTTCGGCCTCGTTTAGGACGATGATCTTGAGAGGTTTGGTGATGGAATGGGGTGGAGGAAATGGGGTTCGGCAAAGTGCTTGCAGGGGGAATTGCTTGGGCAATTTCCAGCGGTCTTGAAACCAAAAGACGTCTCCCGGAGATGAACGCCAAGCGTTTTCGAGATTGGCGGCGCAGGCACTGGAATCGCGTCCGCTGACTTTGGTGAAAGTGAGTTCCCAATGGTCTTTCCGAATGGTTTTGCAGTGAAGGCCGATCATTTCTGCTTCGGTGCGTTTCGCAAGGAGTGCGGGAAGGGGGGAGCAACTGGTGGGGCGACCAAAGAATGCGCAGAGGTCACCTTTCCTGGGAATGCGTTGATCGGCTAAAATTCCGAGGATGCCATTTTCTCTCAAGAACGCACATAAAGTGTGGGAAGAGGTTCGTTTTGGGAAGAGGCGGACTCCGCGCTTTTTACGACGACGCTCGATGAGTTGGTTGAGCAGCGGGTTGTTGAGTGGTCGATAGTGAGTGGCAAAAGGGACTGTGACCTTCGCCAGTGCAGGGCTTTGGGCGAGAAGTTCCCAGTTTCCCATATGGGGAATGAGAAGGATGGTCCCTTTGTTTTTCGCGATAGCATTTTGGAGAATTTCCAAATTTGTCAGAGTAACGCAGTCTTTGATTTCTGTTTCCGATAGGAATGGAATGCGGATGGAAGAGAGTAGGTTGCCAGTCGTTTTTTTAAAAACCTCCTTGAGAAGTGAGTGCTGTTCGGCAGAGGTTTTTTCTCCTTCAAAAGCAAACTGAAGATTCCGCATGACGGTGCGTTTGAGTGGGGCGGCGAATGGCAGCAAGGCTCTTCCGGTCAGCGCCCCGATTTGATAGGTGAGCCCTACCGGTAAGTGGCGCATGATGAATTCAAAAGTACGATAAACTCCATACTGAATTCGATGCGCCAGAGTTGTTTTTTTCATCGCTCAGGAATTCAGATGTTTCAGGTAGTATCGGCTCAGGGCGGCCCCTTCCTGTTCAATGGCGTAATGGTCGACGACATGTTGGCGGCCGGCCTGGCCCATTTGAATGAGGGCAGAATGATTTGTTAAAAGCTGAGCTAGGCGCTCTTGAGTTTTGGGGAGGTCATCACAAGGGACCAGCGCTCCGTGGGTGCCATCGCGGACAATGTCTTTCCAAGCCCCGGCATGGGAAGCGAGGACCGCGCATTCCGAAGCCATGGCCTCCAGCACGGTGAGTCCAAATCCTTCATTACGCGAGAGGGCGGCAACGAGGGTCATCGCTTGAAAGAGGGCTGGGAGTTCGGAGCTGGGACGTTTCCCGTGGAAAATGATGCGCTCGGAAAGTCCTGCCTCGGAGATTTCTTGTTCGAGTTCTTTTTGAAAGGAAGCAAAGCTCGGCGTGGTCTCACCGACGATTACAATCGTGGGGTCGAGGTTTTCTTTAAGCAAAGGAATGGCTGCTCGGACGAGGAGATCGACTCCCTTTTGGGGCCGGACTCGGCCAAAAATTCCGATGCCATATTTTCCGGGGAATCCCAGCTTCTGCCATGCCTGTTCTTTGTTTTCTGGCGGTTGATAGTGTGTGAGATTCACCCCGTGAGGGATCATTTCATCAGCAGGATTTTTGAGAAAAAAAGCGGCCGCCGAACAGGTGGTGAGAATGCCATCCATTTGTCCCATGAGATACTTGGTGAACTTGCTGTGGTGACGTTGTGCGGTAGAGGTGAAGATGATTTTCAGGCGTGCGCCAAAAACTTTTTTGGCTACGAGGGCTTGAATCATCTCGTCATTTCGCCGGGCGTGAAAGACGCGCGTTTTTCCGTCACGGCCGAGTTTGATCAATTCTCGAAAATTCAGGGTGGGGACATCAGGGGGTAAATGGTGTGCTCCTAAGACCGCCGTATTCACAGACCGGCGCACTTCGGGCAGGGTTGCTAGCATGGTCGAGGTGACACCGGAAAAGCGGGCATTCGAGTTTCCCAGAATGACTTGGATATCAGTCATGGGCGGTGGGGTCATCTTGACGAGTTGCGAGACACATATTGAGCGTCCCGATGAGGAGGAGGTAGCATGCGAGGAGTTCGAGATAGCCCTGGACGGTGTCTGGGATGTCTTGATGAAAGGCGTCACCTAAAGTCGCTTTCCACAAAAGTGGAGTTCCGAGAAAACGTCCCATGACATAGATCATCATAAAGGCAGAGGCGATAAAGCCCGCCGCAGGGTGAGAGGTCATCTCGTGAACGAAGGGGCCAAAGGCTTTTCGATGTTTGAGAAAAATCACCATGGTGTAGAGCGCGAGGATTCCAAAAATATAATCGACCGGAATTTTGGTGGTTTCTTCAAAGATCGCATCGCCTTCCCCAAAGGCTCCTGCGAGAGCCGCGATCCCCATGATCTGATAAAACGGGCCGGTTTTCCCTGCGGGTTTGGAAGCTCCGAACCAAAATGCTCCGGCGAGGAGGAGAAGGGCCACTTGGAGTCCCTCCACCGCACTTTCTTCGGTGGGAAGGCGTGGGTGATCAGGAAGCCAAGCTGGGAATAAAATCCCAATCGAACCGAGAACGACCAAAAAAGTCGTCAGCAAACGATGTTTCCAGGATTTTGATAATGGATCATTCAAATCGGATGCCAATTCTGGACTTCCCATTCATAATCGCAAGCCTCACATTCTTCGAAAGATCGTGGAAAGATATTGTATGGCATCTTGTAGTGACAATTTGGTGAAGGGGATCCTGATTCTTATCCTCATTCCTTTTCTGGCTCATGCGGCGGAGGATGGTAAGGCGAATTATCAAATGTTTTGTGGAGCCTGCCACGGTAATGATGGCGTGGGAGCGAAGAATAATCCCAATCCTCCCCTCGCAAAAAGTGAATGGCTTCTCGGGTCTCCTGATCGCGCAATCAGTGCGGTGCTGGTGGGCCTTACCGGTCCGATTGAGGTTCGTGGAAGAGCCTATAATTTAGCCATGCCACCACAAGGAGCAGTCCTTTCTGATGAAAAGTTGGCCTCGATCCTGACCTACGTTCGCCGGAGCTGGGGCAATAAACAAAAAGCGGTGAAACCAGAGCGAGTCGCCAAGGTTCGTGCTGCGCTCAAAGGGAGGGAGAAGTATTTCACCGCGGAGGAGCTGCGGAAGACATATCCGATTCCCTTTCCGAAACGCTGGCCTCGTCTCAAGAACCTGATTTCTTCAGTGTATCACGGGAAGTGGGAATACATGCCGGATTTCTCCGACATGACTCCCCACGCCACGGAGGAAGAGCCTCGTGGTCTCGTTGATGTGGCTCACGCCGAACGTCAGAAAGAATTTGCGATTGTCTGGGAGGGTGAGATCCATACGAACCGAGAAGGGGACTACCAAGCCTTATTAGATGCTTCGGATGGCGCGCGTCTTTTCGTAAACGGCCAGTTGATCGTGGAGGTGAAAGGGGTGGGTCCGCGTGGGAGTGAGCGCGCTCGACGAACCCGTTTCCGGATGTTGAAGGGGTTAAATCAATTCCGCTTAGAGTATTTTAATAATCAGGGAACTCCTGGACTCACCGTTTATTTTCAAGGGCCAACTGGTTCTGCGTATCTTTCCGAGAGTCATCTTGAGGTAAAAGAGTCTGCTCCCCGCATCCCGCTGGTGCCGGAAAAAGGAAGCGCAATTTTGTATCGTAATTTTATTGAGGGCGCTCACCCGAGGGCGATCGGAGTGGGATACGATGGCGGAGTAAATCAAGCCTTTAGTATCGGTCATTTAGGAATGGATCTGATCTGGCAGGGTTCATTTATTGATGGGGGAAAGCATTGGTCCAATCGAGGAAAAGGCTTCCAGAAACCTTCTGGGACGGATGTGATTCGTCTTTTAAATCAGCCTGCTTACGCCGTGTTACCCGATGCTGCTTCGCCGTGGCCTGACCGTGGTAAGACCGGGCTCAATGAAAATTATCTCGGCTATTCATTAGATGAAAATGGCCTTCCTACTTTTCGCTATGAACTGCAAGGGGTGAAGATCAGGGAACATTCTTCATTCTCTAAAAAGGAAGGAAAGCGTTGCCTCATCCGGAAGTTGACTTTTACGGGTGAAACCCCTCCTCATCTGTATCTGGCCCTTGCGACAAAGCCGAAAATTTCTCAAGGAGTGGAAGGGGAATTTCTCCTCGATGATAAAGTATCCCTCACGGTCGAGGGTGCTTCTGCTGAAATCCGGAATGGGAATCTCATTGCTCCGGTGACGTCATCTTCCCTCATCATCACCTATACTTGGCCGTAATCCATTGCCCCTTTTTCTGCTCGTGAAATTGTTTATTACTCTCACTTTGACTGCGGCTTTTGCGCATGCGCAGTATTATCAGACCGAAGCCATTCCCCTTCCGAAAGGGGAAATCATTGAAGTTGGTTCGATCGCCTTATTACCGGATCAGAAAATTGCCATATCTGGGCGCCGAGGCTCGATTTGGATTGGTTCTGGGTGCTATGATGCTGACTTATCCAAGGTGACTTGGACCAGATTTGCCCAAGGTCTTCATGAACCTTTTGGGATGCATTGGAAGGACGGTTCTCTCTATGTTCAGCAGCGCTCTGAATACACCAGAATTACGGATAAAAATGGTGATGGAAGAGCGGATGATTTTCAGAACATTTGTGATGATTGGGGGGTCTCGGGCAATTATCATGAGTATTCTTTTGGCTCTTCGCCGGATCGGAATGGAGATGTCTGGATGGTCACTTGCCTGACCGGTTCCAGTGGGTCTGGAGCGGATTGGCGCGGCTGGGGGATTCGCATGACGCAGGATGGAGTCATGCATCCTGAGATTCCTGGAGTGAGGTCTCCGGGTGGGATTGGTTTTAATCGAGAGGGAGATGTATTTTATACCGATAATCAGGGGCCGTGGAATGGCTCCTCCTCTCTGAAATGGCTTCAGGTCGGTGGGTTTATGGGAAGCCCGGCTGGGAATGTGAGTGCAAAGAAATTTAACCTTCCAGCGCCACCCAATCCTCAAAATAAATCTCGCATCACGATTGAAAGAGAAAAGGACCCACGGATCACCCCACCTGCGGTGGTCTTTCCGCATGGACGAGTGGGGCAATCTCCCACCGCCGTAATCACAGATGTGAGTGAGGGGAAATTTGGGCCATTTTCAGGGCAAGTCCTCGTGGGTGAGCAAACTCATTCGCAGGTTCAGCGAGTGGATTTGGAGAAGGTCAATGGACTCTACCAAGGGGCCGTTTTTCAATTTATTAATGGATATAGCTCGGGTGTGGTCCCGATGCAGATGGCACCAGATGGTACCCTATTTGTCGGAGGCACGAATCGTGGTTGGGGAAGTCGTGGTACTCAGCCGTTTGCGCTCGAGCGCACTCGCTGGAATGGAGAAGTTCCTTTTGAGATCAAAACGATGCGGGTCACCCCGACAGGTTTTCAGCTGACCTTCACCCAGCCGGTGGATATGGAATCAGCCTCAAAGGTCTCCTCCTATCAGATGAAGGCGTGGACTTATATTTACCAAAAAACCTATGGAAGTCCGGAGGTCGACCAAGTCACGCCCAAGGTCACAGCGGTGCATGTGGGAGCGGATCGACTCGGGGTGAAACTCACTGTCGAAGGATGGGTGAAGGGGCACGTGCATCATCTGAAGGCAGTGGGGCTAAAGTCTGCCAAAGGAAAATCTCTCTGGCATTCAGATGCGTATTATACCCTGAACGAAATTCCGTCGGAGTGAAAAGACCTCGGGCATTAAAAAAGCCCGTCTGACCTTGCGATCATCACGGGCTTGAGAAAATAGAGACTGTCGGGTCGTTACTTAACGATCATCTTGCCTTTCATCACTCCGAAATGACCGGGGAAAGTGCAGAGGTAATCGTAAGTGCCTGCGGCAGGAGCGGTGAAGGTAATGGTGGTTTCTTCACCTGGTCCGAGTACTTTGGTATACGCGATCACCTTTTCTTTATTGGCTTCATCTGTGAGGACGTATTCGGTCTCTTTCGCCTGCATGGCGGCAATGGCATACTTAGGGGGCTCAACGCCCGCCGCGAGGATGACCAGATTATGCCCCATGGCGATTTTTGGAAGTTTGCCGATATTTTTGAGAGTCAGTTCCACGACTTGTCCGGCGGTGACTTCAAACTCCTTTTTGTCGAACTGCATTTGATCATTACACTCGATCACGAGTTTGACATCTGCGGCTTTTGCTGGCGCTTCTGGTTTTTCTGCAGACTCCGCTTTGGCATGGTGATCTGCAAATGCGATTGGTGAGCAGATGAGAGAGAGGGTGGATAAGATGATTGTGAGCTTCATAGTAATAGTGTTCGGTAGATTGAACGTTTCTGCAAAGAGAAATCATTCATTACTCTAAGATTTTCAGCTAGACAATTGTCTGGTGTCAGGCTCAGCGAGTCCGGCAAAAAAGTGGATTTCAGAAAGGGCAGGGGCAGGAAAAGGTTAGCCGTTCTTTCCCAGTGGGATGAGTGAAGGTGAGCTCGCTGGCGTGGAGTTTCATTTTTCCGGGGCCGTCCCCATGGCCATAAAGAGGATCATCAAGAATGGGGATGCCAAGCCCTTTCGGGTGGGCTGAATGGACGCGCAGCTGGTGCGTGCGGCCAGTTTCGGGGTGGAAGGCGATGCGCGTCAGTCCATTTTCAATGGCGATTTTTTTCCAATGAGTGACTCCGATTTTTCCATGAATTTCATCGTAAATTTGATAGGGACGATTTTCGATATCAAGTCGGAAGGGTAAGGTGATGGTTCCGCTTTCTCCTTCGAGCTGGCCCTCGAGAAGGGCTAGGTAGTGCTTCTCGGTTTCTTGGTTTTGAAATTGCTGAGAAAGATGGCGGTGTGACTCGGCGGTGAGCCCCAAGACAAGAATTCCGGAAGTATCCATATCGAGCCGATGAGCGGCAGGATGTGTAATACAGTGAGGAATTTGCGTGCGAATCCGGTGCGATACCGAATCGATTTTCTCCAAACCGCGTCCCGGAACAGAGAGGAGTCCGCTGGGCTTATTGACGACGACGATGTCGTGATCCTGGTAGAGAATTTCCATGGGAGTTAACCCTTACCGCGTGTTTTTGTCCGGTGCGGCTGAGCATTTTTTTCGATAAATTCGATGACCTTATCGGCGACATCTTTCCCGGTCGCAGTTTCAATCCCCTCCAGTCCTGGAGAGGAATTCACCTCCATGATGACGGGGCCGTGATTTGAGCGTAGGAGATCGACACCTGCTAGGTTGAGACCCATGATTTTGGCCGCTCGCACTGCGGTGGAGCGTTCTTCTGGGGTGATACGGACGATTTTTGCCGAGCCTCCACGATGAAGGTTGGAGCGAAATTCGCCTTCTTTTCCTTGGCGTTTCATGGATGCGACGACTTTTCCTCCCACCACGAGGCAGCGGATGTCAGATCCTCCTGCTTCTTCAATAAACTCTTGTGCGAGGATATGAGCATCAAGCCCGCGAAATGCTTCAATCACGGATTCGGCAGCTTTTTGTGTTTCTGCGAGGACCACGCCGACACCCTGAGTGCCTTCGAGAAGCTTGATGACGAGGGGGGCTCCTCCGCACGATTTGATGAGGTGGCCGGTCGCTTTTGAGTCATGTGCAAAGGCGGTCACGGGGAGGCCGATGCCTTTTCGCGCAAGAAGCTGCAGGGAGCGCAGTTTGTCACGTGAACGGCTGATGGCGACAGATTCATTCAGCGAATATGTGCCCATCATTTCAAACTGACGAACCGCCGCAGTGCCGAAAAAGGTGTTCGAAGCACCAATCCGGGGGATGACGGCATCAAAATTGAGAGATTCATCTCCGAGGTAGATTTTAGGTCCCGTGGACTTAATGCTCATGTGGCATCTGAGGTAGTCGATAACCTCGACATGGTGCCCCCGATGCTCTGCCGCATTCATGAGACTACGCGTGGAATAGAGATCCTTATTACGAGAAAGGATACCAATACGGAGTGGCTTAAAGTCGGTCATGAGCGTGGGAAACAGAAATGCAATGCATGAGCTGGTTTTGACAGCAAATCAATTGCTTTAAGGCAGGATTTCAATGTGATCGATGAGTCTGACATCTCCATATAAGCAGGCAGTCGCTAGGGTAGCAGGGGAAACGAATTTGGAAATAGGCTGAAGGCTCAGGGAGTCGACAAATTCCAGATAGTCGATTTTAAAATCCGCAGGCGCTTCTAGGAGGAGATGGTGGCGTGCGGCATCAAGGTAAACTTGAGGGTTCTGCTCGCCCGATGGTGCGAGATCACGCGCGGCGGAGAGGGCGCGGCGGATCCGGGGGGCGTCGGCCCGATGTGCTGGGGTGAGTCTGCGATTTCGAGAAGACAGGGCGAGTCCATCTTCCTCCCGCACCGTCGGGTGACCAATGATTTTGACGGAGACATTCAAATCACGAACCATCCGGTGGATGAGCGCGAGCTGCTGGAAGTCTTTTTTTCCAAAAATGGCGAGATCGGGGTGGAGAATGTGAAATAGCTTCAGGACAATCGTCAAAACTCCATCAAAATGGCCGGGGCGTGTCGCTCCGCAAAGGTGCTTACTCAGGAGGGAGTCGGTCACGAGAATGGAATGGTCACTTGCGTAAAGGGATGCCGCCTCGGGAACAAAGGCGACGTCCACGCCCTCTGCTTCACACAGTGCGAGATCTTGTTCGAGCGGTTGGGGGTAACTGGTGAGATCTTCCGGGCGGTCAAACTGGATGGGGTTGACAAAAATAGAGATGATCACGGTGCCTTCTGGGCCAACATGCTCGCGTGCCGCGCGGAGAAGTTCCAGGTGGCCTTCGTGAAGTGCCCCCATCGTGGGGACGAGGGCGTGGGGGCGGGGAAGTTTTTTAAGAACAGATCGAACAGATGAAACTTCCGAATGTCTATGAATCATAGCAGGGAGTGTTACGTGAGCTTTCTCGGATAGCAAAAGAGTTTTTCCAAGCTGGATGGTTGACGAATCGGTTTATGAGAGACATTCTGCAGGCAACAAAAACCAATTTATGATGATTCCTCGGTTGATAAAAATTTCTATCGCATTCATAGCGCTGCATTCGGTGGCAGTCGGCCAGTCGCTTAAAATTGCGACCGTCGATATGGAACGCCTTTTCAATGAATTCCACCGGACCAATGAGGTGCAAAAGGAGATCAACATTGAGCGTGCTCGTATTCAGAAGGATAATAATATCCGGCTGGCTGATATCCGTGCAATTGATGACCGGATGCAGACGATCCGAAAGCAGCTCAAAGGTGATGTTGGCACCAAAAAGCGGCAGGACCTCGATAATGAAGCACGTGAACTCCAGCAGGATGGCATTCACAAGGAACGTGAACGCACCGAATTCCTCGAACGTCGTAACAAGGCTCTCAATGAGAAAATGCGAAAGCAGATGACCTCTATTTTCGTCGAACTCCGAGAGACTGTGAGTGAGCATGCTCGGAATGAAAATTTTGATTACATTTTTGATAAATCTGGAAATTCCCGCCAAGGAGTTCCCTTCGTATTACACGCGAAAGAGATGGTTGATTTAACGGAACATCTCATTAAGAACGTGAATAACTCGGCTAAGAAGAAATAGCGTATTCAAAATCCGTGTCTCTCAGCGCAGAACAATTAGCGGAGCTGGTCAATGTGCCAGCTCCTTCTATATCAGGATCTTATGATGGGGTGTCTTCTCTTGATGAGGCGACGGCATCCCAGGTGAGTTTTTTAGGAAATCCCCGTTATGCCCCGCTCCTGACACAAACCAAAGCAGGGGCCGTGCTTGTCCCGGAAGGGGAGTGGCAGGCTCCAGATGGTTGCCTTCTTCTCACAGTTGAGAATCCTTCCGCTGCCTTTTCCAAGGTGATTGAACAATTCCAAAAGAGTGCGCGCCCTTTTGAAGCTGGAGTGCATCCTGCAGCTTGGGTCGCGGATGAGGTGGAATATGACCCAAAGACGGTCATGATATCTGCGGGAGCCATTGTCGAAAAAGGGGTGAGCCTGGGATCGGGAACGGTGATCGGCCCTGGAGTGACGGTGGGCCGAGGAGCTCAGATTGGTGAAAATTGCTACCTGCACGCTCAGTCCGTGGTCAGAGAAGGGTGTATTTTACATGATCGCGTCATCCTGCAACCCAATGTCGTGGTGGGGTCTGATGGCTTTGGCTACGAATTTGTGGATGGTTGCCATCAGAAGGTTCCTCAAGTGGGAATTGTGGTGATCGAAGATGATGTGGAAATTGGGTCGAACTCCTGCATTGATCGCGCTCGCTTTGGAGAAACGCGCATTGGAAAAGGGAGCAAGATTGATAATTTAGTTCAAATCGCGCACAACGTCCAGATCGGCCAGCACACCATCGTTGTGGCTCAGAGCGGTATCGCTGGGAGCAGTAAATTGGGAAATTATGTCACTGTGGCCGCTCAAGCAGGGGTCGCCGGGCATGTGGAAATTGGTGATCAGGTGATCTTGGGGGGACGGGCCGGTGCCACCAAGAGTCTGCCAAATGCCGATACTTACTTGGGATATCCCGCGAGACCCCTAGTGAAGGAACAGCGGAAGATGGCCGCTCTGGCACGAGTGCCGAAATTAGTGGAAGAAGTAAAATCGTTGAAGAAAAAGTTGGCACAATTGGCGGGGGAATAGTCCATTTACTTTGTCAGCCGAATATTACTAAAAATTTTCCATCATGAAATCGTTTGTTTCCCTCGTCTCCCTCGTCTCCATTCTTCTGAGTATTTCCGCTTTTTCTGCGGAGCTCAAAGTGGGCACCGTCAACATGCGGCTTTTGCTGAACAGTTTTCACGAAACGCAGGCGGCTGACGCAGAAGCGCAAGTGGAGCGCGATAATCTTCGTAAAAAAGCAGAAGAGCGCATGACCGCGATCAACGCGCTTCAGGAGGAGCTGAAGAAACTGGATGCCGAATTTAAGGATCCCTCTCTGGCGGTCGCCCGCCGGAAAAAAGTGGCGGCTGAATTTGGCAAGAGGCAGGAAAGTCTCAAAATGCTGGGGCGCGATCATGATGAATTTCTCCAACGCAGTAACCGTGCGCTACAGGAGAAGATGCGGGCCAAGACCGCAGACCTTCGCATAAAAGTCATCGGAGCAGTGCAAGCATATGCTGCGACTCAAAATGTAGATTACGTCTTCGATGGCTCAGGCCTCACTTCCAGCCAAGTGCCCTTCCTTCTTTACGTTCGCGAACCAGTTGATATCACTGAAGGCGTGCTGAAGGAGTTGAATAAAGACGCTCCTGCCGAGTTCAAAAAAAAGGCCGAAGCAAAAAAGTAACATTTCGTTAATTCCCAATTTTTCACCCTGAAAACTATGACACATTTTTTCACCGCTCTCTTGATGGTCTGTCTGACTCTCCCTGTCCTTTCGCAAGAGAAGACAAATAAGATCGGGACCGCGAACATGACTCTGCTTTTCTCGAAATATCACAAAACGACCAAACTCCTCAAAACCTTCGATGACTATCGTGATGAAATTATCAAACAACGCAATGAGCGCGTTGAGGTGATAAAAACTGCGGCAGAAGAGTTTCGCAGATTCCACCGGGAAGCCCAAGTGGAAGCTCTCTCAGATGAGAACCGCAGCAAGCTCTTAGAGCAGGCCGCCAAGAAACAAAAAGAAGCTCGCAGCTTGGAAACGGATCTCAATTCATGGTTGAACCGACGCCAGTCTGCCATCGATGAAAAGAAGGCCATGGAGTTTGTCGCACTCCGCAAAGAAATTTTAGCCATCATTCAGAAGCTTGGAAATGAAGAAGGCTATGACTTTATTTTCGATCTCAGCGGGAATTCGATCGCCGGGGTCAACGTCCTCGTTTACACCAAAGACGCCACGGATCTTACCGGCATTCTTCTTGAGAAAATTAACGAAAACGCCCCCAAAGAAGAGACCAAAACTGATGAGTGATCCTTCCTCATTCGCTTTCCCGTTCACTTCCCCATGATCACCAGACGCCAAAGGTTCTCTTTGGCGTTTTTTTCTTCCTCATTGAACGATGAAGCGGGCGACTATTATCGCACACGAGAAGATCGCGGCGCATCTCAAGCTCGGTGATCACGCGATCGATGCCACGGTGGGGAATGGCTACGATACGCTATTCTTAGCGGAAAAAGTCGGAGCTGAGGGACACGTGACCGGCTTTGATATTCAGAAAGAAGCTCTGGCCTCCGCCCGGAGGCGCCTCGCAGATGCGGGGGTAGATGATTTACGTGTCACCCTGAGACATGCCAGCCATGCTGAGATGCTCCAACATACGGACCAACCAGTCGCGGCGGTGATGTTTAATCTTGGCTACTTACCGGGAGGAAATCAGGAAAAAATCACTTGCACAGCCAGTACCCTACCCGCCTTGGATCAGGCGGTGTCGCTTTTACAAGTAGAGGGGATCTTAACATGCGTATGCTATCCTGGGCACCCGGGGGGACTTGAGGAGGCTGAATCGATCCTTACGTGGGCCGCCGCACTTGATCAGGAGATCTATCGGGTGGAGATGTATAACGAAAAAGGCCGCCATGAAGGGCGACCTTTTTTAGTGAGTCTCACGCGCGTTGCATGAGTTGAGCCAGAGTGAGTCTAGCGCTCACAGACTTCCCCGTCTTGGAAGAAACGTTTCAGTTCCGCAGCCGCCGTATCTGGGCCATCAGAAGCGTGACACACATTGCGCATCTTCGAGTCACCACTCTTATCGCCGAAATCTCCCCGGATCGTTCCCGCCGCTGCTTCCGTGGAATCAGTTGGCCCAAGCAAGTCCCTGACTTTTCCGATCACCCCTTCTCCTGCGAGCGCGAGCGCGATAACAGGGGACTCTTGCATAAAATTTCGCACAGAGGGGAAAAAGGGCATTTCCGCAATGTGAGCATAATGCTCAGCCAGAATCTCGTCGGAAAGGGACATCATCTTGATTCCGCGAATGACGAATCCTTCCTTCTCAAAGCGAGAAAGAACAGTGCCTACCAGATTTTTTTTAACAGCATCAGGCTTGAAGAGAATAAGGGTGGTTTCTTGCGACATATCTAATTCTGGAAATAGGGGCCTGAGCCCGGTCTGTCAATACTCGGCACCGCAGATCTAAAGACCTAAAGTAACCACCAGGTGATCATCCTTCACTTGAATGTTCTGGATGAGATAACGCGCCGCTTTCTTTTTTAAATCAGTCTCTTTCAGTCGATAAACTTCTTGCCCATCCAGATATTTCTGCGCCAAGACGGTAGCGAGCAGACTCAGAGCTGATTCGTACTTCTTCGGGAGTTTGGAAGCTTCGATTTCTTCCACCTCGATCTCGGTGAGCTGCAGGGCCTTATTTTTCTGATCGAAGAGGACTCCAGTACGCATTGTCAGCATCGCGTGATAGCTCCCTTTGAGGGGAATATCGACTCTTGCCATGAGCTTCAGTTTGAAACGTTCCTCTCCCTCAACAAAGCTCACCTCCGGTTTCTCAATCGTGACCGGAACGACCCCGTAGATTTTTTCGATCTTAGGAAACTTCTTCTCTAGCTTGTCTCGGATATCTTGCTCTGAGAATTTTAATTCAATTCCGCTGTTTTGAGAACGGCATCCTGTCAGCACGAGCACCAAAGCCACCCACACCCAATTTTGAATCTGCATCACGCAGACTGAAGCGGAGCGAAACTTGGTTCCAACCTTTATTTGATCAGAAGTAAGAAAAATAAAATCGAAAGAACATTGGTATTTTGAACACTTTTTTGTGGACAGAGGACTGTTCATTTGATTTATTTCCTTCAGATCAATTACTACAAGCATTGTCATGAGTACCACAGCCGTTAAAGATCCCGTCATGCCCGAGAAGAAAGAGAAAGCATCTGCTGAAGCCGTTGATAAAGGCGCAGAGAAAATTGCCGCCGCTCGCCGTAAGAATCTCGATCTAGCCATTAATCAAATCCAAAAAGACTTTGGAGAGGCCGCGATTATGCGTCTTGGAGATGCCACCACTATGGATGTGGAGGCGATCCCAACTGGAAACCTCCTCATTGATCGTGCCCTAGGAGTTGGTGGTTTTCCTCGTGGTCGGATCGTCGAAGTGTTCGGGCCTGAATCTTCTGGTAAGACCACCCTCACTCTCACCGTCATCGCCCAAGCTCAAAAAGCAGGAGGCCTTGCAGCTTTCATCGATGTCGAGCACGCGCTCGATCCCCAATACGCGCGCCTTCTCGGAGTGAATTTAGATGACCTCTTGGTCTCACAACCGTCTTCCGGTGAGGAAGCATTACAAATTTGTGAAACACTCGTGCGTTCAAATGCCATCGATGTTGTTGTCCTTGATTCCGTAGCTGCTCTTGTCACGAAACAGGAACTTGCAGGAGAAATTGGTGACTCCACTGTCGGAACCCAAGCGCGCCTCATGAGTGCTGCTATGCGTAAGCTGACAGGATTGATTTCGCGCGCTCGCACTACCTGTATCTTCACCAATCAGATTCGTGAAAAAATTGGGGTCATGTTTGGGAGCCCGGAAACCACTCCTGGTGGACGAGCGCTCAAGTTCTTCTCTTCCGTAAGAGTGGATATTCGACGAATTGGCCAGATTAAAGCCACTGATGGCACCGTTCAGGGAAATCGGACGAAAATTAAAGTCGTGAAGAATAAAGTCGCTCCTCCATTCACTGATGCGGAATTCGACATCATGTATAATGAGGGGATTTCTTCGACCGGCTCACTTCTCGATCTGGCTTTGGAGTTTGATATTATCCAAAAGCGAGGCAGTTGGTTTAGCTATGATGGGACCCAATTAGCCCAAGGGCGTGATGGTGCCAAAAATGCCCTCAAAGAAGATGAGGCTCTCTATTTAGATGTAGAGGAAAAGGTGAAAGAAAAACTCGCCGAAACCAAATAGAAAACCGCAAGACGAGGGCCTTGATTCTTGGAAAAGATCTGATCGCGAACATGACGTGATGGGAAATTCACGAATGAGGGGTCGGCCCGACCAAAGCCAAAGTCAAGGCTCTGGAACTTTACTTGCAGGCTTGGGGAATACCGTTGGACAGATGCCTTGTTTTCGGGATCTTCAAAGATGGAAATCTCCTTAGTTTATCCCCACCAGCTTTTTGCAAAGCACCCGGCTATTGAGCTGGGGAAGCCGGTATTTCTATTGGAAGATCCACTGTTTTTCGGGACTGATTCTGAACATCCGCTAAAGCTACATGCTAAGAAACTCATGCTGCACCGTGCAGCGATGAAGTTCTACGCGGCAGGGATCGAAAACAGCACCTATGTCGAGTTGCCGAAGGAGCCATGCAGATCGGATGAATTGTTAGAAAAAGTAGTTCCGCTGAAGGTCTCTAAAATTCGCTGTATCGATCCGGTTGATTATTTGCTGGAGAGAAGATTGCGGCGTTTTTGTGAGAAGAGAGGGATCGAGTTGACGCTCTTAGAGTCTCCCATGTTTGTGACTCCGGATGGGTGGGTGAATGAAATCATGGATGGAATGAAGAAGCCTTTCATGAAGACGTTCTACGAAGCTCAGCGAAAGCGTATGGACGTGCTCATGGATGGTGATAAGCCCAAAGGAGGAAAGTATTCCTTTGATGCTGAAAATCGAAAAAAGCTCCCCAAGACGGTTGCCATTCCCGAAGCTTATGGTCCACCTCAACATGAGGAAATCAAAGAAGCAGAGATCTGGGTAAAAGAACGCTTCCCGAATGCGCTGGGGCAGACGGCTAGGTTTCAATATGGGATTTGCCGGGAAGACGCTTTCCAGGCTTTAGAGCTTTTTCTCCAAGAACGTTTCCATCTTTTTGGAGACTATGAAGATGCCATCTCCGTGAACCATCGCGTCGCCTTTCACTCGGTGCTGACGCCTTATTTAAACATTGGATTGATCACTCCGCAGGAAGTGGTGGATCGGGTGCTAGAGTTTACGAAAGAGGGTGATGTGATTCCCCTGAACTCACTGGAGGGTTTCATCCGTCAGGTGATCGGGTGGCGGGAATTCATGCGGGTGATTTACTTACGGCATGGTGTCTTTGAGCGGAAAGAAAATTTCTGGAAATTCACCCGCAAGATGCCGCAATCGTTCTATGATGGCACAACAGGAATTGATCCCATTGACCACGTGATTCAGGCACTTCATGAAGATGCCTACTGCCACCACATTGAGCGCCTGATGGTGCTGGGTAATTTTATGATGCTTTGTCGTATCGATCCCGATGATGTTTATCGATGGTTTATGGAGTTTTTCATTGATGCCTACGACTGGGTCATGGTTCCGAATGTTTACGGAATGAGTCAGTTTGCTGATGGAGGAATCTTTGCCACGAAGCCTTATCTTTCTGGCTCTAACTATATTCGTAAAATGTCAGACTTCAAAAAAGGGCCTTGGTGCGAGGTTTGGGACGGTCTCTTTTGGACTTTCGTGGAAGATCATCACGATTTCTTTTTGAAGAACTATCGTATGGCTCAAATGGCACGCCTTCATGATCGCATGACTGATGAGAAAAAGAAAACCCACCGAGAAAATGCAGCACGATTTTTGGCCCAACTCTAAACCGAAATTTGCTGAGACCAGAGAAGAGGCTTTAGCACGTTTAGCAGAGTTTTCTCAGACGGCGTCCCGCTACAGCCGAGAGCGAAATCATGTTGTGTCCGGTCATCCCAATGTCTCTCGTCTGAGTCCTGCGATTCGGCATCGTTTGATTTCTGAGGAAGAAGCAGTTCGTGCGGTGCTTGAGCGTTACGCGTTCTCAACGGTAGAGAAATTCCTTCAAGAGATTTACTGGCGTCGTTACTGGAAAAGCTGGTTGGCAATGCGCCCGCAGGTGTGGACGGAGTACTTGATGGATTTAGCAACCCTCAAAGAAGGTGAAGATCACGAACGCGCTCAGGAAATCAGTGAGGGAAGAGGTCCCATCGCGGTCATGAATGACTTTGCCCACGAACTCATTGAGACTGGTTATCTACACAATCATGCTCGGATGTGGTTCGCGGCTTATTGGATTCATACTCTGCGCTTGCCGTGGCAACTCGGAGCAGACTTTTTCTATCGGCATTTACTTGATGCGGACCCGGCCTCTAACACCTTGTCTTGGCGTTGGGTTGCCGGTCTTCAGACCATCGGGAAAAGCTATTTGGCTCGCCGCTCAAATATTGAAAAATACCTTCATCCCGATCTTCTGAAAACAAAAGGTCTGGAGCTGTTAGAAAATCCTAGCCCTGCGTCTGTGCAATTTGAAAATGCGGGCAATCGAGAAATAAAAGCGCCGGTCAGGAAGAATCCATCCATGGATTTAGCCCGTAAAACGATCCTCTGGCTTCATGAAGAAGATCTCAGTGTGGAAACTTGGATCAACCGTCCTACTTTAGCAAAGATTGACCAAGTGATTGTCACCTGGGATTCATCAGATGCATCACGGGTTAAAAAATCATGGCTAGAGGCGGCGATCACCGATGCCGTTTCACGCTGGAATATCCCTACAATTCTTCAGAGACAGAGGACCCCCACCATTGAGAACGAGCAATTCACACAAGTCATTGCCGTCCGCCCAGAGATTGGCCCTCTGAATGATACGCTACCGGAAGTAGAACAATCTCTCTCCATGAAAGGGATGGATTTGCACCTGGTCGAGCGCGAGGAAGACCTTCTCCTGCAAGGCGCCGCAAAGGGAGGTTTCTTTTCCTTCTGGAAATCACTGGCTCCAAATATTCGATCAATGAAAGAGCTTTAATCACTCATCCAATCACGAAAGCAAAAGAATCAAATAAACTCGTCAAAAATTTTTGCAGCCACATCAGATTGTCAGGACAAACAGAGCTGTATGAGCCTATCTTTGAGTCCCCCTAGCACTCCCATATGGCCTGCGGATCGTTTCGGCCAAAGCATCACGGAACTTCCCGATGGACGAAAGGTGCTCGTCGCAGGTGAGCATGAAGATCATTATGACGCAGATGTCTTTGTATTAGAACGAGCACACATTCGTTTTCAGTTCGTTAATTTATCTGAATTATTTATCTTTTTAAAGTATATATAATTATCTTTATTTTAAATTATTTTAATTCAATGTTATATCTATTGCCGCATTAATGGCGACAAACAAGAAAATTAAAAATTGGAAGATACAATGAAAAATCAAATAGACAGAACAATAGTAAATCGGATCAAACCAGGCTGGTTAGTAGCTTTAGCGATGTTAATGACTTCGTTCAATGTATTCGCAGAGAATCATTTCAGATTGGTTAATCCAATATCTCGAAGCTTTGATCACTTAGTGGTCTTCTCGGGAGAAGCGAAGTTTACGCCGGATTTCCCAGGTCTTGGGGGAATATTGGTAGGGGGATTCGGCGGTGGTAATGAAAATTTCCAAAAAAATGTGATGAAGCGAACTGACGAAGAAATTGAAGAAAATCGCCAAGAGGCAATTAATTTCTTCCAGACCAAGTTTGGGATTGATGCCAACGACAGCGCCAACATTCTGTTTTTTGGTTTTGAAATTGATCCAAGAACAAACCTGCGAATGATTGTTCAGTCGAGAGCATTTGTCCCGCGCAGAGGCTTCAAGATTCGCGAAGGAGGCTGGGGAATTGCGGTATTAAATCCAGATGGAGTTCCTCTTGGAGGAGACTTTGAAGGGACTCTGCCTGCGGGCGCTTTTCTTGCTTTTGGGGAGTATAATATCAAGCGCCCTCACCGACGGAATATGATCATCAAATTTCAGTCAGACATACCCATTATTTCCAATGGGACTGACATCACAGCGGTTCGTTACAAGATTTCCAATAATCGACTCGGTGAAGGAATTGAGCAAAATACATTCACTTTAACTGAATTGGAGGACGGACAAATCAGCTATCTCAAACGGTCTGTATTGACTTTCTCCGCTGATCGTAAGAAGAGACAAAAGCGATATTCGCGATAAATTCGGCGGGTGCTAATGACCCGTTTCACAGCCATCCCACAGGCTGAATAAACAAAGAAGTGGCTGGTGGTCGATCCTATCTGGGATCGGCCTACTTGTAAAAAACCAGCCAAAGCCAGAGTTCCGGTTCTCGCTCAATCTTGATCTATTTCCTTGTGTCACGTCATCAGGATCGTCCTTCGGAATCTTCATTATGACGAGAAGTCCGGTATTTGTCCTCACGAGCGGTGGCGAAAACGGAGGAAGGCGATAGCAAGAATCAGCTGGAGGCCGATCTTTGGCTCGGGGATGGTATTCACGATCCAATCATGGTGAGGCCGTAGGTCGGTGAAAAAGGTGAGGTCGCCGTAACGCGAATCGTTGCGGGAAAAGCCTGAGGGTAGGGTGGGGTTGGTGCCCCAAGAGGTGATTCCGGCGAGCTGCCATGATCCATCGCTGCTGCTCTGAACAAGCAGGGGCCCTCCGCTATCCCCAGGAGCCGTGGTGGCCTCCAATGAGGTGGGCATGGCCTCGCTGATGGCGGGAGCTTGTTCCAGCACTGTGGCGCTGAGGGTTGGATTGGAAAAGCCGTCATCATAGAAGCTGCGGGCCACGGTGGAGGCTTGGAGAGCGTTGCGCCGTTCTGAGCCGTCGTCGAAGTCGGTGACTAGAAAACCGCCACCAAGGGAGGAGAATTCCCGATCGATCGTGTTGGTGCCAGCCAGGCGCATCGTGCTGCCGTTTGCCCCTAGGATGCCAGTTCCAGAAAAGCCCTGCCCGAGGAAAACTCCTTCACTCCCTAGAAGGCTGCTGCCGGAAAAAAGACTGGTTTTACGAGTGGTTGTCGGGTTCTTGAGCCGGAGTAACGCTAAGTCCGCCCCCTGGTTCAGTCCCGTAGTGGGGTTGCCGCTCCAGCCAGGTGCGAGTGAAATGAACATTGCTCGGTGAGATTTGCCACCCCGATGGATGGTGATTTGATCTGCGCTGAAACCATCGACGACGTGGGCTGCAGTCAAGACCCAACCGGGCTGAAATTCAAACCCGGTTCCCGTGCTACCAGTGCCGTTTCTCCGGTTGGCACGGATTTCCGTCAAACCGTTGAAGGCCACGTCGTTGGCCAAGGCAAGGTGGTCCTCCAGGGAGCCTCCGTGCTGGATGACCACTGCGTGAAGTGAGCTGAAGGCGCTGCACGTTGCGTAAAAAAGGGCTTTTAAAGTCATAAACTTTCGTCTAGAGGAAATATAGTCGAAGGTAGGGTATATGCACAGCTTATCTGTTCCTTGAAGTCAAATACCTGCCAGCGCTGCTTTTTCTAACTCACCATTAAAACACTCATTATGAAAATTTTGACCTCTCTAAGCTTGCTCGCTCTCACCTACCATGCGCTCGCTGACATTGATGTCCCAGGAGCGAATGGCTCGAGCGGGGTGCTCAATATTACGGAAGACACTGTGATTGACCTTTCCCAGGCAGCCGACGGGGCTTGGGATGGTGCAAACACTGTGAACGGGATTTACGATGCTTCCCAATGGGCTGTCGTTTTCAACTACGCCAGCGTCAATATCGCGGAAGGAACCACCGTCACTTTCACAAATCATCCGAGCAAGGCTCCAGTAGTCTGGCTGGTGGCTGGTGATGTCACTATCGCAGGCACGGTGAGTCTGAATGGCCATGAGAGCCAAATTGCGCCGAGCTTGGCGGAAGGCGGGCCCGGAGGATTTCGCGGTGGAACTTCCAGCTTCCGCAGTAATCCGCGAGCAAGCGCTGGCTTTGGACCAGGGGGTGGGTTTCAGCAAAATAATGCAGGTCGTAGTGGCTCCTACGGCACGGCGATCAGTGATTCTGCAACTTATGGAAATCCTTCCCTCATTCCCTTGATTGGAGGGTCTGGCGCCGCAGCGGACCCCGAACTGCAAGCTACAGATCGTCGGGGCGGTGGTGGTGGTGGTGGAGCCATTTTGATCGCATGTGAGGGATCCGTGACTTTGACGGGAACTTTGAGAGCTGATGGAGGACAAGGAATTAGTCCTAGGTTTTCAAATCTGAATAACTCCGGCGGCAGCGGTGGAGGGATCCGCCTTGTGTGCGATAGCTTTACCGGAGACGGAAATCTCACTGCCGCTGGTGGCTCTGGCTGGCAGGCTGGCGGTTCCGGGCGTATTCGTATTGAGCGCGTGTCGGCTTCCTCAGACCTCTCCATCGTGCCAGATCCATCTGTGGTTCCGATCGCGGCCAACGACACTGCGCTTTTGTGGCCGCCAGCGACTGCTCCACAGGTGCGTGTCGTCTCTATCGGCGGAGAAAACGCCCCAGCAGACCCTCGGGCGGCCTTTGGCGCGGAAGGCGCGGACGTTTCTCTCGGAGAAACTGAGAGTACGCCCATTGTGATCGAGACTACCAACGTCGAGCAGGCCTCGACCGTGCAGGTTCGCGTCACCCCCCGCTCCAATGCCAACGCCACTGTGATTGACGCGGCGGTTGATTCCGTTGTGTCCACCAACCCGCTTGTGGTGCGTTGGACGGCTGACCTTCCAGTCAACACCGGATATTCGGCCGTCCAAGTCAAAGTAGTGCGTCCGTAAAGAGCGTCTGCCAGTCTAGAGAGTTTCATCTTTTTTCCCCATCGTTATTTGTTTCTGGCCATGTCTCATCGGCTGATCCTTGCTTGTAGCCTCGTATTTTTTGCGTCTTCGCTTTGGGGGCAGGAGCTTCTTCTGCGCGAGGTTGTGTCGCGCGAGTATTCGCTGAGCATCGGGAGCGACTCCAGTGATCGGCACGTCACCTCGCGCGAATTTTCGCTCGCAGTGCGCTCGGGAAGAGCAGAGGGCGAAGTCACCAGTCGGGAACTCGTGTTGGCGGTGGCGGATGATGCTCCGCCGCCAGCCTTGACGGATTTCGGGATCGAGGTTTCGCCGACGGGGAGTGAAGTAAGCCTCGATTGGTCCGGATACGGAGCACCGCAGTACCGGGACATCGGTCAATTTTGGATCTATCTGTCTGATGACGGACCCATCACAAGCTTGGTCGACCTCACACCCGTTTTGACGACGGACGGAGAGACCTTTTCGGCGACGTTGACGGGTTTGAGTGAGTTTCGGGATCATTTTCTAGCAATCGTTCCGGTCGATAGTGCGGGGAATTTTGACCCAGCGGTTAACTACGGCGCGGCTTATGTGATCAGCCCGGAAATCATTTCGCGAGAGCTGTCTTTGTTCATCGGGAGAGAGCCCATTTCGCCATATCGGGAAGTTATTTCGCGCGAGTATGATCTTGCGATTTCTCCTTCCGAACCTCCGTCCGCGCTCACAGACTTGATGGTTTCCGTTTCCTCCTTGGGAGATATCGCGAGCTTAGACTGGTCCGGCTACAATCAAGGGGTCGAGGGACCGATTGAGCGCTTTGACATCTATCTCTCTGACGATGGACCCATCACCGATGTCACGGGCCTGACCCCGCTGCGTAGCTTGCCGGGGATGAGCTTGAGGGTGGAATTGAGCGGGCTGAGCCAAAATCGAGACCACTTTTTTGCAGTTGTGCCAGTGAATGCTGCAGGCGCCTTCCAGTCGGTGGTGAATTACGCAGCGGCTTATGTGCTTTCGCCCGAAATCGTTTCGCGAGAGCTGAGCCTCTTTGTGGGCGAAACGTCTGATTTAACTCAGGACGTTTCTATCGTTTCCCGGGAGTATGATATTTTGGTGCCTGATTCTTCGATACCCGCGCCCGTCACGGGAGGTGCAAGTGAGTTTTTAGTAACCACCTCCCGCACCGCCTTCGGGGCCGTGGATTTGGACTTCTCCGATTACAATGAATTGGAGCAGCTTGATGTCGTTCGCTACGACGTTTACGTCCAAGATCGCTTTTTTGACACGGTGACGGGCCTCACGCCTTTTGCACAGCTGCCTCTGGGGGATCAAAAACCGATTCTGGCTGGTTTGCCGGGTGGGGCCATCCGGCACATTGCGGTGGTGGCGGTCGATGCGCTGGGTGGCTTTGATCCAACGGTGCGCTCGTTTTCGGCTCAGGCCTCAATTTCTGGATTGGGTGAAGTGACTGATTTAGCGGGTAGTGCCACGGGAACAACGCTGAGTTTTTTCTGGATTGCACCGGAGGATGCCGTGGAATTTTTACAAGGCTTTGAAGTTCAGCTTGGTGATGCTGACCCGGTCCGACTTCCGGTCGCGACCACTTCCTATGACGTTACTGGGCTCACGCCCGCAACGGGGTATCCTTTTCGAGTCAGCACAGTTGATATTTTTGGTAACGTGAGCGGTGGGACGTCGTTGAATGCCTCCACACTTCTTCCTAATCCGACAGGGGTGTTTTTGATACAAAGTGGGGGGGACGCCCTTTTGCAATGGCAGCCGACTCAGCCTGAAGGGTTGGTTGCGTTTTACGAGGTGTATCGTACTCCGGCGGCCTTTACCGATATTTCCGGTCTCCAGCCGTTGGGGGTGAGCTTGGGCACGGAGTTCAATGTTGGGCCCATCGCAGCATTGAGCGATGCGCATTTCGCGGTGGTAGCGGTCAATGCGCTCGGAGCTAAAGATCTGACCGTTGTCTCGATTTCTTCCGATAAGCAGGCGCAGACCATTACCTTCGCCGACCTCAGCTTAGGAGCATCTCCGCTGAGCCTTAATGCGATAGCGTCTAGCGGTTTACCTGTCATTTTTTCGGTCAACCCTCGAGTCGGGCGTCTCACGGATTCTGGAAATGCGGTGGAAATTCTGCGAGGCGGGCTTTTGGAAGTGACGGCAACCCAGCCGGGGGACGCACGCTTTTGGGCTGCTCCGCCGGTGACTCGCATCTTGCGCGTTGCTCCACTCATCCGCTCCTTTGCGGTTAATGGGGTAGAAATCACTCCGACTACCGAGATCGGCCTGCGCTCGGAAACTCTCTCGGTGGTGGCGGATGATGTCGATGGCATCCGGGAAGCGGAATTTTTCCTACGGCCTTTTGGAAATGGTGTTTTCACTAGCTTGGGGAGCGATCTCATTCCAGGGGATGGTTTATCCACGACCTTCCTCACCGCGCCTTTTGCACCGGGTCGCTATGATTTGCAGGTTACCGTTACTACTTTTGGTGATGTCACCAACTCGACCACTCGCTCTGTCTCTTTGGTAAGAAAAGTCCCGCTCCGCCCAGTTATTGAGTCACCCGCGTCTGGCCTACTTACCCGGAGTCAGATGCTTACGGTGACCGGAACTGCCGAGCCCGGAGCGCAGGTTCAGCTTTTCAGTAATGGTACGCTTTTGACGACGGTGGCCGCCTCCGAAGCGGGAGCGTTTTCCGGCACGATCTCGCTCCAGGCGGGCACGAATGATCTGAGCGCCCGCGCTCTGAACGACGCGGGGGACAGTCAGGCTTCTGACCCTGTCTCAGTTACTTTAGAGTCTGCATTAAGTTTGGCAGTGATGCCGACTTCGGCCACTGAGGGGACAACTATTTCCCTGATTGTTTCTCGAAATCATGGTTCTGGGCGGTTGCAAGTGCGCTTGCGTGATGTGGTAGCGGGCCAAGTTACGCTACCTACGTCTGTCATTTTACCTGATGGAGAAACGAGCGTTTCGGTCTTGGTGCCAGTCATTGATGATCAAGTGGCCGAGGCCACGAGTGGGCTGCGTCTATCGGCTACTGCTCCGGGATATCGCAGCGCAACCGCCACACTTTTAATCGAGGATGACGACCAACCGACGCTCACTCTTACGGCAAATCGCGAGGTCATTGCTGAGGGTGCAGAATTGGGTCAACTTCGCTTCACTCTTACGAGGACGCCTGTTACCGCAACACCCTTTGTGGTGCAGCTTAGCAGTTCTGCGCCGGCAACCCTGAAAATTCCTACTCAAATCCAGTTTGGTCCCTTTGCGGGTAGCACTTCCTTCTTAGCTGAGTTGCCAAATAACGAGGAACAAAATGAAGACACCTTGGTGCGCATCGGGGCGCGGATTTTGGATGTCAGCTCGGGTGAATTGGTCAGCGAGGCCATGGAAACTGCGGTTTTGGTGACCGATGATGACGGTGCGACCTTGCGACTTTCCTTTGATCAGCAGGCTGTTCCGGAAGGTGGGGTGATTAGTGGAAAAGTAAACCGCAGCGGACCCACTACCGCGAGTCTTACAGTTCAGCTCGCTTATACTCCGAGCGGTCGTCTTTCCGGTCCGGCTTCGGTGACGATTCCTGCAGACCAGAGGGAGGTGGGCTTTTCCATTGAGGGTCTGCCGGATAACATTCTAGAAAACCAAGAAAGTATCGTGGTGCGGGCCCAGGCCTCCGAGTTTTCTCCCGTCGAACGCTCTCTGGTAGTTAATGATCTGCCTTTCCCCGACCTCGTAGTGAGCCAGGTGAGCATTGATGCGCCTGTGCTGACGCAAGCGCTTACGAATTATCGTTACCGCCTGGCCAACCGCGGGGTGACCCGTACTCCTCGAGCCTTTGAGACGCGGGTGTATCTCTCTCGGGACGCGCTCCTGGATGTCGACGACGTTCTTCTGGAGGCCTATGAATACCCGGATCGCTTGGCTCCGGGCCAAGAAGTGGAACGTTCCGATTCTTTCAATACTCCCTCTGAGGTGGGCGATTACTTCATTTTGGTCGTTGTGGACCAAGCAAATGGAGTGATCGAGGTCATCGAAGACAATAATCTTCGGGCGTCCGCTCGGTTCGAAAATCAACCTGCCTATACCGCGTCCGTTTCTACCGAGGTGGAGGTGGCCCCGACCAACAGCGAAATTCCATTCACGGGAATGGCCACCAACTTCGATGGCTCACCTGCGGCTGAGAAGTTGGTTCATATCGCAATCAATACCGAGGACACCGAGCGTACCCTAGAGACTTTGACCGATGCGCAGGGCCGCTTTTCTACCATCTTCCAACCGCTGCGGGGCGAGGGCGGCACCTACGGAGTTGCGGCCCTTCATCCGGGACAGCAGGAAATCGCGGTGCAGGATTCCTTCACTCTGCTCGGGGTAAGTACGGAGCCTCGTCAGCTGGCCCTGAGCGTCACTCGTGGAGGAAGCGCGACCATGGATTCCTTTACCGTCAGTAATCTCGCCAATATTCCGCTGAACGAGATCACTTTTGAGCTCCTCGATGCTCCAGCAGGTTTGATTTTTGAGGGCTCGCTGCGCAATCTCACCGAACTCGATGGAGATAGCATGGCGGAGGCTGATCTCACAGTGGAGGCCAGTATGATCGCTCCAGATCTGTATGAAGGTCAAATGCGGATTTGCAGTGTGGAGGGAGCGAAGCAGGACGTGCCGATTGTCATCACGGTTCGGGATCCTAGTAGTCGGCTTCTCTACGAGGGTGAGCCGATCGACCGAGGGATGTTGCGGGGGGATTCCAGTTTCGTAAATCTGCCTATTCGGAATCAAGGGGGAGCCCACAGCGGGCCGATTTCCATTTTGATCCCGTCTGAGTTCCCATGGTTGACGGCGGCTACGGTCATGCCTGCGCCCTCGCTCGCTCCGGGGGAAAGGGCCGAGTTGACCTTGCAACTCACGCCGCCTGCCGATCTTGCATTTGGCGAATATACCGGAAGCATTGTGCTAGAAACGGGGTCGTCTCGAGTGAGCGTGCCCTTTGCTCTACGTCCAATTTCGGATCGTCTCGGCTCGTTCACGGTTTTGGCCGAGGATGAATTTACTTATTATGCGGAGGGCCGCCCGCCGCTAGCTGGCTGCCGGGTGCGGCTCTGCGATGTTTTCTCGCGAGAGATTGTGGCGGAAAGTACGACGGGAGCGGATGGGTTGCTCACTTTTGATGAAGTGGTAGAGGGTTACTACGTGCTCAAGGCTTCGGCCGAGGATCATGCAAACTTCGAGCGGACCATTTTCATCCAACCCGGAACGAACAATAGGGAAAATATTTTCCTCCAGCGCCAAACGGTGCGCTACACTTGGAATGTGGTGCCGACCAGGGTGCGAGATCGCTACCGCATTGTGCTGGAGACGGAGTTCGAGACCAATGTGCCTGCTCCCGTGGTTACGATCGAGCCTGCTTTTGTCGACTTAGACGAATTGACTGAAGAAACGACTCAGATTGACTTCACCATTACGAATCATGGTTTGATCCGTGCCGACGACGTCAGTCTAGGTTTCGGCTCGAATAGTGATTGGCGCATCAGCGCTCTGACCGAGGACTTGGGGGACCTTGAAGCGAAGAGTTCGAGGGTGGTGCCGGTAGTATTTCAAAGACTTGGTGAGAGGGCCCGGAACGCTCGCAATTGTTCGGGCTCGATCTCTGGACGACTTCAGTGGTTCTATGAGTGTGGGGAATATAGCCTCAGTGGCTCCGTTGGTATCTCACTGGCAGCTAATGACCGGCCCGGGCAGAATTGCGGGGGAGGGAGAGTGACTCCAGTGGGAGGCGGAGGCGGAGGCGGAGGCGGAGGGAATTTTAATCCCGTAGCCAGCAGCAGCGGCGGATCCTGTGACCCCTGCGTGGCTCGCGCGATCCTAGATTGTGGGATTGGTTTCATTCCGGTGGTTGGTTGTGGATATGCGGCAGGCACTACCGCTCTTACCTGTGCGGATCAGGGGGCGAGCCGAGACTGCCTTATTGATACTGCCCAGACTGGTTTCGGATGCGTGTGTGATGCCTTCGATCTGGCATCACTCGGGCTCAGCGGGGGGGTCTGTGGCGCTCTAAACTGCTTTGTAGATTTATTGCAGTGTGCTTTTCCGCAGGATATGCGGAGCCGAAGCTACGATGCTGTCTTGGCGGACTTTCAGAGGGCAGGGCGTCGAGTGGAAGCAATGATGGAATTTGAACTCACTCTGGTGGGTGATCCTGCTTGGAGGCCAATTTTTGAAGAGGAAGGCACCTCGGAATTCATGGAACTTTTCCGTCGCGATATTGCTGGGGAGACAGAAGCAGCAATCCAGATCACGACGGCGGAACGGGCCGCTCTCTTGAGCACGATGACTGGGCAAAATCACCCTCAGTTGGTGGAAAGTCTGATCGAGAGGTGGCACCGCAGCCTCGATTACTGGGAGCGGGGTTATGTTAGTATCGAGGACATTCCGACTGGCGAAAGTCGAGATTTCATTGAGCCCCTACTTTTAGCGGAAGCAGGCACACGCATCGTGGCGGCCTATGATGAAGCTCGGGCCATGGGTTTTGAGGATCCGGTCGAGGCCTTTGGGGCATCCCTTCAGGATATGTTCGATTTTCTTTCTTCCGGTGATGGTGTTTGCGCGCGAGTGAGACTTCAGATCGAGCAAGAAGCAGTGCTGACTCGCGATGCCTTTGCAGCGTCTCTGAATTTGGACAATTCCGGCGTAGAGCCGCTGACGAATGTGCAAGTGGAGGTTCGCGTCCTGAACGATAACGGGGAGGACTCGACAGATCTCTTCGGCATAGCTGGGCCTGAAATTTCTGGGCTAAATAGTGGTGTGGTCGCAGCAGGGAGTGCGGCGGACTGGGCTTGGACCATCATTCCGGGGCGGGAAGCAGCCCCTGAACAAGTAGAGATTTACTTTGTCGAAGGTGTTATCAGCTATGTGCTGGGTGGTATTCCGGTGGAAATTCCGCTTGCTCCGCAGCGCATCCGCGTGTTGCCCAATCCGAGCCTAAAAATTAAGTATTTCCACGAGCGCGACGTCTTTTCTGATGACCCCTTCACAGATGTTATTGAGCCCAGCATTCCCTTCACCCTCGGTGTGATGGTAGAAAATACTGGCGGCGGTATTGCGCGCGATCTTTCCATCACTTCAGGCCAACCTGAAATTATCGAGAACGAAAAAGGCCTGCTCATCGACTTCGAGATCATCGGCTCCGAGGTGGATGGCCGTTCATTTACGCCTAGCTTGGAGGCGGACTTCGGCCAGCTCGTGCCTGGTGAGATCAAAATTGGACGCTGGCTTATGACCTCTAGCCTTCACGGTCACTTCCGTAGTTTCTCCGCCCAGTTTGAGCATCTCGATGGCCTCGGGAACGAGAGCCTCTCGCTCATCGAGAGTGTGGAAATCCACGAAATGGTCCGACAAGTTGAAGTGACTGGTGCGAAGGCGGATGGTAAGCCAGACTTTTTGACCAATGACGTTGCGGATATCTTGAAGTTGCCCGATACAATTCACCTCAGCGATGGCTCCACCGCAACCGTTGCGGTCTCCACCGAAGCGACGGTTGGGACTCCTACCGAGACAAATCTGACTATCCAGATCCAAAATACCGGATTGGGCAGCGGTTTTGGCTATTTGCGTATCGATGATCCCGCAGACGGCCGCTTCCGCCTGCTTTCCTGCCGTCGTTCGGATGGCCAGGAAATCCCCTTGAGCTCCAACGTTTGGGTGACGGATCGCACTTTCATCGGCTTTGGCCTGCGCCCAGTGCGGGAAAATAAGCTACATCTCTTCGATTGCGATAGCTCTGGCACCTACACCTTGACTTACGGAGTCGGACCAGCCGTGGATACCGAGGCTCCCACCAGCCGCGTGACTGCGCTCCCATCCTCTAGCAGCCCGCTCGTTACGGTGCGCTGGACCGGCACCGATACTGGAGATGGAATCGCTTCCTATGACGTATTCGTTTCAGAAAATGGAGGCGCGTTTTCACCCTGGCTCACTGGAGTCACCCAGACGGAGGCACTCTACCGCGGGACCTCAGGAGCTAGTTACCAATTTTACTCGCAGGCTATTGACCGTCAGGGGAACCAAGAGCCTGCTAAAAACACGGCGGAGGCTATGACTTTAATCGATCAGGAAAATCAGGTTCCCGTTCTCAATCTCCCAGCGGTGGTGCGAGTGGCGGAGGGATCTACCCTGATCTATCAAATTCAGGCTAACGACCTCGATGGCCCCACCTCAGATCTCCGCTTTGAGGTCACTAGCGCGAATCCTGGAATTATTATCGATCGTACCACTGGCCGCCTAAGGTTCCGCCCGGGCGAGGCGGATGGCGGTACCACCATTCCGGTAAACGTGATTGTTTCGGATGGGTCTGCGATTCCCGCTACCGCTCAAGGGACTTTCTCGATCCAAGTCGAAGAAATCAACGCAGCTCCGGTCTTGGCGAATCCCGGTAGTTATCAACTTGATATTGGACAACCACTTGCACTCACGCTGGCAGCGGAAGATGGCGATCTCCCGGCGCAGCAGCTTTCCTACAGCATCATTTCTGGCGCACCGACGGGGATGAATCTCCAGCCCACTAGTGGGCTTCTCACCTGGACTCCAACGGCGGTGGATGAAAAGAAAAGCTATCAGATCACGGTGGAGGTCTCCGATAACCAATCACCTCCGGCGGTGGCCCGGCGAACCCTCTTTCTAGAGGTCCTCGAAGATCCCGGCACTCCACCTGAGTTCGATGCCTTCCCGGTGCTGTCTTGGATGAGCGGCTCCGCTCAAAGTGCGACCCTCTCCGCCTCTGATCCCGAAGGTCAACCTGTTACGCTCAGCGCTGATCTTTCCGCCCTCCCTGGCGGCTGGAAAATTTTCGACGGACCACTGGATTCCGGCCGCGGCACCTTGGAATGGAGCCTTCTTGGTGTTCCCCCTGGAACCTACGAGCTTCCGGTCACTGCCAGCACTTCCCGACAGTCGGTGAGCCGCAATCTTACAATTGAAGTGCTGGTTCGTCCTGCCTTTGATTCCTTCGAAAGTTGGCTCGCAGCCTACTCAGTTCCCGCCTCCCAAAATGGTGGAAATGACAGTCTCAACAGTCCTGGCCTCCCCAACCTTCTTGCCTACGCCACCGGAGTAGACCCCCGCCGCATCCAAATCGCCGATCAACCCGCGTCGCCGCCGCAAGCGTCTCTTAGTGCGAGCCGAAACTCTCTTCTCTTCACGGCCCCCACTGTTGGGCGAGCCGATCTTATCTATGAAGTTGTTGCCTCCAATGACCTCTTTCGCACCGAGTCTGTTATCGCTCGGCGCACCGGAAGGGGCTCCTGGACAGGCTCGGCCAGCATCGAGATCTTGGAAACCCGCGGAGGCTTGGATGTATTGAGGGTCGCAGGAGAGGCTCTGAACTCTGATAGTCCATCATTTATCCGCCTACGGATTCAGAGGCAGTGATGTTCATCTCGCAGGAGCGAGTGTGCAGCGCTAGGATTTGTAGGATGAAATTATTTCGACAATGAAATATTATAAATTTTTATGTTAGAGGCCGTAAGAAATAGAATAAAAAGTCAATGGTTTTAATGGAGGTAAAGTCCGTTGTGAGAAATCCGGGTAAGCGAGAATTTTCTTTCCAAAACAGGTGAATATGTGCGTAGGAAAGGTCGTCATATCGACGATAATATTATGAAAGCTACTGCTAAAATCTCACTCATTTTTCTTTCCTGCTCATTTCTCGCAATGGTCTCTTCTTGCGATAAGGCTGAAAAAGCAGCCGAAAAAGCGAAAGAACAAACCTCGGAGATGAAAGACTCAGCTGCAGATGCTGCCAAAAGCGCAGTTTCTAATACTAAAGATGCTGCATCCGATGCGGCTAAGTCTGTTGCCGATGGCTCCTCCTCGATGAAAGACGCAGTCAAAAATACCGCTTCTCAAGCAACTCAAAACGTTAAGGAAGTTGCCACAAACGTTACCGAAGACGTCAAAAAGAAAGCCATGGAATCAGTCGATGCGGCGAAGTCTAAGGCCACCGATGCTGTCGACGCCGTAAAGTCCAAGGCCACTGACGCTGTTGATGCGGCGAAGTCTAAAGCGACCGACGCTGTCGAAGGCGCTAAGTCCAAGGCCACTGATGCCGTCGATGCTGCTAAGTCCAAGGCGACCGATGCTGTCGAAGGCGCTAAGTCTAAGGCGACCGACGCTGTCGACGCTGCTAAGTCTAAAGCCACTGATGCTGTCAAAAAAGCAACGGCTGGTGCTACTGATGAAGCTAACAACGCTCTCAAAAAGCTGACTCCTGGACAATAATTTCAACATTTCCCTGCCTGCAAGATCGTCCCCATGGCCTTCCCCCCGGAGGTCATGGGGATTTTTTTTACACGCTTTCCTACCCAAGCGGCATTATTAAAGGGGTAGATCTTCAAAAGAAGCCCGCTCTTTAGAGCTTTGACAGAAAAAACCTGCCATCTTTTACCCAAATCGCCCTCTTGAAAATTGGGCCTTTTTCATCTCCTATCCTCACATGCGCAACCTATTCCTCAGTCTGATCTTAGCACTGCCCCTGCTCGGTGCTGATCAGATCTACGACGCCTTTGAGTCCGACGGTTTTGGAGAATGGCAGCTCGAAGGTAACGCATTTGGAAAAGCCCCCGTTTCCGCAAGCCCTCAGGCCCTCAATGGGATCGTTAAAAATTACTCCAACGACTACTACGTCACTTCCTCTCATGGAGGGGATCGTTCCATGGGACAATTGACTTCCCCTGAATTTGTCATTCAGAAACCCTATATTACTTTTCTTATTTCCGGAGGCTCAGACCAGGGAGAAACTGCAGTGCAACTCCTCATCGGAGATGAAATCGTAGCAGAATCCACCGGCCGCCGTGACCTCGTGATGCGCCCCGCTCTCTGGCCCGTAGAGCAATTCAAAGGACAAAAAGCCCGCATTCGTATCATCGATCAATCCGAGGGGATCTGGGGTATTATCAATGCCGACCACTTCCTCTTCTCTGATCGACCGAACCCCAAGTTCCCGCTCACAACTCAAAAAGGTATTCCCCACGAAAAAGGCTTAGTTTCGGTAAAGGAGATTCCTGGCCTGACCATTCCCGAGGGCTCTGACTTAGCGATCTTTGCCAATCACCAAGAGCATGGGCTCCACTCACCCACCGCTCTCACGGTAGACCCTCAAGGCCGTGTCTATGCCGTCGAAACTCATCGCTTCCGGGCGGGAGTCGAAGACAACCGAGACCACCTCTACTGGCTGCACGATGACCTCGCCGCCCAAACCACCGATGACCGCCTTCAATTACATGAAAAATGGGCGCGTCGAAAACCCATCACTGATCTTACCGCCAATGAGGAAAAAATTCGGCTCCTCATTGACACCGATGGTGATGGCAAAGCGGATAAAACCCACATCTTCGCCTCCGGATTCAATGACATCCTCGATGGCACCGCTGCCGGTATCATGGCCCTAGAAGGTGTCATTTATTTCGCCTGTATCCCTAACATCTACACTCTTGAAGATGAGGATGGCGACCTGGTCTCCGATACTCAAACCATCTTACAAGACGGCTTCGGCGTGCGCGTTTCCTTCTCAGGTCACGATCTCAATGGCTTCACCCTTGGGCCTGATGGACGTATCTACTGCACCATTGGAGACCGCGGCTTCAGTTTCACCACCAAAGAAAATCGCACCTATCGCTATCCCAATCAGGGTGCCATCCTCCGCTTTGATCCTGATGGCAGTAACTTCCAGGTCGTCCACACCGGACTACGAAATCCCAAGGAAATCGCCTTTGATAAATACGGAACGGCCATCACCATCGACAACAATTCCGACCAGGGGGACCGAGCTCGCGTCGTCTTCATGATGGAAGGCGGCGATTCAGGATGGCGCATGGGGCACCAAGTCCTCCATTCATTTCATAAAACCGTCGGCATTCCCGAACGCCCGATCAACGCATGGATGGCAGAGAAAATGTGGCAACCGCAGAACGATGCCCAGCCCGCCTATATCGTCCCCCCGATTGCCAATCTCACCTCCGGTCCCTCCGGACTCGCATATTACCCTGGCACGGGATATGATAAAAAATCTAAAGATCAATTTCTCATCTGCGACTACCGGGGAAGCGCCCCCTCATCTGGTATTTGGCATTTTGGAATCAAGCCACAAGGAGCAGGTTTCGCTCTCAGCGAATACGGGAAATTTAATTGGGGAATCACCGCCACCGATCTTGAGTGGGGCTACGATGGTCGCATTTACATCTCAGACTTTATCAAAGGCTGGACCACTCATGAGGGTGGCCGCATTTATTCTCTCGGAACCCCAAACCTCGCTCAAGATGTACTCGTTATCTCGACTCAGGAGCTCATTCAAAAAGACTTTACCACCATCGCAGAAGAAGAACTCGCCGATCTTCTCCGACACCCAGACCAGCGCATCCGCCTCCGCGCTCAAATGCACCTCGCTCAAAAACCACAGGCCCTCGCATTCTTCACCGCCTCCGCAAATCAAAAGCTCAACGAAATCGAGCGTCTGCACGGCATCTGGGGACTAGGCATCCTCGCTCGGAAAAACCAGAGCCGACCTGCCATGAATTTCCTTGGCAGCCTTCTCGAAGATCCGAACCCGCGCATTCGCGCCCAAGCGGTCAAAGCTCTTGGCGATAGCTTCGTTCCCGACTCCCTCCCGCTCTTGCACCTGCTCCTAGACCCTGACCCACGTGTCCAGGCTCTCACCGCCCTCGCATTTTCCAAACATCCACATCCAGAAGTCTACGACCAACTCATCCCCCTCATTGAAGAGAACAATGACCAAGACCCCTTCCTCCGCCATGCCACCAGCCTTTGCCTCGCGGCAAACGTAGATCAAGCAGGCCTCGCTGGACACCGGAACCATTCATCCGCCTCCGTTCGTCTCGCCGCCGTGATCGCGCTCCGCCGTTTTCACAGCCCTCTATTAGCACAGTTTCTCGTCGATGATGACCCCCGTGTCGCCGATGAAGCAATCCGAGCCATACATGACCTTTCCATCGAACGAGCTCGCCCCGCGATTGCCGCACTTCTGGATAACTACGAAACCGCAAAGAACTCAGGGCGCAAAGTCTCCCCCATGATCATGCGGCGTCTTATTCATAGCGCCTTCCGTCTCGGGGAAGAAAAAAATGTCGCCCGCCTGGTCAGAGTTGCCGCCAACTCCACGATCGGCATTTCTGAGCGCCTCGAAGCCCTCCGTCTCCTCTCTCTCTGGACAAAGCCTCCACGTGTCGACCCCTCCATTGGAAACTTCGCCCCTCTGAGCGAACGCGAGATCACCAAATTCAAGGCTGATCTTCTCAAGTATATCAACCTCCTCTTCACTACGGACTCCCTCGTACTTGGAAAAACAATCGCTCTCGCCTCTCAGTATGGGCTTACCCTAGATACCCTCGACACCGGCACGCTCACTCGCCTCGTTCGAGATCAGAAAAGTGATGCCTTTACCCGCACCGAGGCCCTCAAGCTTCTCATGAAAACTTCGCCAGAAAATCCCGATGTCATTCTGACCGAAGCCGTGCAATCCGACCAAGACCTCCTGGCAAACACCGCTCTTACCCTCGCGGCTGAGCATAATCCTGAAGCTAACATTACCGCCTTTAAGCGAGCTCTTGAATCGGAAAACCACACCCGCCGTCAAACCGCTTGGAAAATTGTTGGCGGCCTTTCTACCGAACATGCAGTGCCTCTCATTCGAGAAGGCCTCGATCAGCTTAAACGAGGGCAGGGAGACGAGGAATGCATGCTCGAAATCATCGAAGCGGCCCGTTCACGTAATGAGCCCCTCATCGATTTTGCCCTCACTTCATACGAAGCCGTCGCTATTCAGGGTGACCCACTCTATAAATGGCGCCCGGCTCTTGCTGGAGGAGACCCCAAAAACGGAAAGAAACTTTTCCAATCTCATGGCTCCGCGCAATGCATGCGCTGCCATCGGGTCAGCCAAGGTCACTCTGAAGGGGGAGAAGCGGGCCCGAATCTGATGGGCGTTGGTCTCCGCCAAGACGCATACACCCTTCTCGAATCACTCATGAATCCGAGTGCGAAAATCGCCCCCAGATTCGGAATCGCTCAAGCAACTCTTAAGAATGGCCTCACCCAAAGTGGCCTCGTCATGGATGATGCGGACACTCATATTGACCTCAAAAAAGGTGAAACGATCTGGAGAATTGATAAATCACTCCTGAAAGCTCCTGTCACCCAAACTTCAGGAATGCCCTCGATGGCAGGCATCTTGAAAATTTCAGAAGCGCGTGATATTGTTGCCTGGCTCTTGACTCTGACCAAAGAATCAGGTGAAACACAGAGTGTTTATGAGACCGTCCCACTGACTCTCTCACTCAAAGCTAAGCCTGAGCCTAAACCGAAACCAGAAACCCGCAAAAAACCCATGTCAGAAAATACCGCCATCGATCCCGCCATCATGCAAGCCGGTAAAAAAGTCTATGACACCACCTGCATCGCCTGTCATCAAGCCGAAGGGAAGGGCATGGCCAATGTATTTCCTCCCGTTGCAAATTCTGAATGGGTCAATGGCCCTGCTGAAAACCTAATCAAAATCCAATTGCGTGGACTTCAAGGCCCCATCAAGGTTGCTGGAAATGATTATAATGGAGCCATGCCTCCCCAGGCAATGCAAAGCGATGAAACGATTGCCTCCGTTCTGACTTACATTCGAAATTCCTTCGGTAACTCTGCTCCAGCAGTCACTCCCGAAATGGTCGCTGCACACCGTGATGAAGTTGGTAAACCAATGATCACGGTCGCCGAGCTCCTACCTCCAATTCCCTCCGGACCAGAGAAAACGGGGGAAACAGAAGAAGTCGGAACCATTTTACCCCTTCCGGCCATGAGTATTCAATCGACCCTCGGAGCTTCCGTCTGGGGCCTCACTGCTACCCTCATCATCGGAGCTCTTTGCGTCTTCGGCCTCGTGAGAATGAAACTCTCCAGTGACTAAGGCAAAATCACTTTCCCGTCTTTCCTTTCCTGCCCCCTCGGATCAAACTCTACATGATGTGATTCGTAGGTTTTCTTTTGTCATCTCCGATGATCTGGCAACCGTCACGGAAAAATGACGGTGTAAATCAGAGGGTGAATTTTATGAAATTTTCAAATTTCATAAGGGTTGGTCTTATTTCGACCGATATTTTTTTAATATCTGCGTAATACCAAACTTAACCACTCATTTTACCTTTATATTCAGGCGCGGAATTAATTCTGAAATCCATAACCCTTTAATAATCAAATGAAATGGGCGATATCGTTTGAATGAATTTAATAAAAATCCGCCGAGTTCATAAAAAGAAACTATAGCAAAAAGCTCTTTTCTTGCATGCATTAATCAGATAGATTATCCTGACTAATAATTTCTTGCGCTTTTACAGGGACGGCGCACCTTACGGGCTGACAGCGACACTAATTATAGTGTTCGCTGGCGACACCAAACAACGATTCTATGGGGCTTATCAGTCATAAGAACCGCATAATTCTTCTCCTCTTGAAGGGCGCGCTGTTAGTGCTTTTTGTGGGGCTGTTAGGTTATGGAGTAGGTTACTTTTTTGAAAAAAAGAAATATGAGGTTTCTATTTCATCACCTGGAAAGAACCCAAGCATATTGTGTCTCAGAGTAGAATTTCCCGATCATAAAATGCGGATGCTTGATCTGGAATGGAAGACGAAGCTCACACGACTCATCGGCCAGGCAAATACTTATTGGAAAGACCAGCTTTATGGGACTTTTCAATCATTTCAAGAGCCTAAGATCTCCGCGATTTTAACATTGAATGAGCCAGCCGATGCTTACTTAGACGATCTCGATAAAATATACCAAGATTCGGCAAAGGCGGCAAAAGCTGCTGGGATAGCAGTTGAAGATTTCGATCATGTGTTGATGTCCTATCCGAGTGTCACGGAGACCGAGAAGGCTTGGGGCTCTCCCGGAAAGATTTGGTATCCCGGAGAAATCATTGAGCCGCCTAAGCTCGTGCATGAAATCGGTCATTCCTTTGGCTTAGGCCATTGTGCTCTCGAGTATCGTGATTCTAGCCGCATAGACCCTAAGTCTCCTCCATCTACAGATCCTTGGTTTATGATGGGTGAACCTTCTTTACTCTTTTTTACCCCGCTTCCGCTGCCCATGAGATTCCAACTGGAAGCTCTCACCGAATCTCAAGTTCCATTGCTTAAGCGAGAGCCTGGTAAAAAATCGGAGACTCTCAGACTTCACGATTTTCGAAAATCCCCTCAACCTGGCCAGCACGCGGGTTACCGGATTTCAGGTAAAGATGATTCCACTTTTTGGATCGGCTACCTCACCGGGCCAGAAGAGACATTTGATGCAGGAGGGCTCTTTCCAGTAACTGGACTGGTCGTGCAGCGCAGTCAGCAATACCTGGTCGAAAGCTACCCAGCGACGAAAGAAAAACATGATATCTATCCCGAGCTACTTCCTAAGCGCTTGGGACTAAAGAAGGGGGAGCAACTTCACATCAAATCAGGAAAATTCACCGTCAGTCTGATTGCAGAAGGAGCTGATGAAGATGGTCACGCTTGGGCGGATGTAGTAGTAGATTTTGGAATATCTTAATTTTTTGTAGTTATGAAAACAGTCACTTCTCCTATTTTTCAATACTTCTGCCTTGGCATCGGGGTTCTTGGACTTGGTAGTGCGGCCTATTTCGGCCTCTGGAAATCTGACCCAAATGTTCACCATGGACACCGACATGAAGAAGGTGGCGAAAGTCATTCGAAACGTTCTCACGCCTCGGGAGGTGGGCCTTCGAATGAATCTGCTGCGGGGCATTTCCGAGTTCCTAAAGTCGAACGCTATCCTGAACACGAAGCAATTTTTGCCTCATCGCTTAATGGAGATGAGGCTCTCGGACAGCATGTTCTTCAGCTTCTTGAACAAGATAAAGAGAAGGCGCTCGCAATTCTCTCTACCTTGACTGCCGAGTTAAATTATCAAGTTGTGGGAGATACTTTGCTGAGCTTCTTCGAGAAAAATGGGGGGCTAGAAAAGGGTCTAGAGGCATTTCACATCCTCGATCCGAACGCCGACATCACGGCTCCTTTGTTGAAACGTTTTCTCACTCCGGTCTGGAAAGAATCTCCCGAGGTGGCGATGAAATTTATCAACGATTTCCCTGAGTTGAATGGGATCGAGGTTGCCGCAATGAGCATCGGCTCAGAAGTCGGCCGGAGCGATGACCCGACAAAAGATTTTCAGACCGTCCTTCAGGGAGATTTACCAGACGAGGTTCGTTCCAGCTATCTGGCAAGTCTTTCCGGAGAATGGGTGAAAAAAGATTTTGACGGAGCGTTCGAATATTTCAGTAAACTGGAGAATACCCCAATTCTTGCAGACGCTATTTATGAAATCATCGGTACCAGTTCTGCAATTGACCCACAAAGTTCGATGGAATGGGCGCTGTCGATCAAAGATGAAGGTCTTAGGGAGTCTGCCATTCAAGATGTGGAGCAAATTTGGGCTGAGCAAGATGAAGCTGGTTACCAAGAATGGAAATTAGCCCAATCTCAGCCCGCTATCACTGAGAATTTTCAAGAGGAGTAAATCCTAATCACTTTTCTAGGGGTTCTTTGAATCCTTGAAAAACACAAAACAAAAACAAAAATATAAAATGAAAAAACTAGTAATTACTGGCACCCTCGCGGTCGCTGCTGTTGTTGGAGCTCTCGTGGGCAAGCAAAACGCTAGCAAAGAAGAGCAAGTCTTCGCTGCTGGACGTTTCGTTGAGGTCACACTCATTGCTAACGCCAATCAGAGATTTGTCACTCCCCGTAACCGTGGAAGAAGCCTTAGAGCAAACGCTTCAAGATTTAGTAATGCGGCAATTTTCCGTCGTTGCAGTGTCGTTCCAGGTACTGTGAACTTCGTAGCAAGAACTGGATTCCTGACTTGTGATGGAATTCGTCTTCGTGCCAATAGAAGAACAGCAGGAGCAAACGAAGATTTCGTTCTCGTGACTTCAGGCCGCACTCAAGGCCTCAGAGCGAACAATGGTCGCTTTGTTTCTTCTGAGCGTGGACGTCGTGCAATGCGCTGCAACCGCAGAAATTTAAACGCTGCTGAGCGTTTCATCCAAGGGCCACGCAATGGCGTGATCCCAGTCGGCAGATAATCATGCCTCTCGGTGAAGCTCCCTATTTCAATATAGGGAGATCTTGGCCGTTAGTTTCTAATCTCCACTCTGGTTCGCTAGGGTGGAGATTTTTCTTGGGAGGGAAATGAAAGTCGCTCGCTACCAGCCAAGCCAATTTATTCAGGCGAGATGGTGAACTCGGATGAGCGGCTGGGCGGACGGTCTTCGGTCACAATCAAGTAAAGGGAAAGTCCGATCAGGCATCCAATGAGGATGGCAATGATGACATTCGTGGTCGCGAGGTATTTTTGCTCTATGGGGGTCTGAGCGGCTTTTTTGGGGTCGGGACTGAAATTGGGATTCTCGGAAGGGGCCATTGGCTTGATCGGGGTGATTACACCTACACCAACGCGAGAAAGAGTGATTTCATTAGAGAAAAATTGATCTACTCTTTAGGGACATTCCAAGCGGTCATCCATCTCTGTTTTGTTTTTTTAAACCCCAATTTTACTAAGGAGGCTTCCATATCGGGGAAGTGTGCCGCGCCATAGAAGATGGCGCAATTTTTGTGACCTGCTTTGAGTTCACGAGTAAGGACTTCGAGGCATTTTGCATTTCGGTCTGTGATGATGACAGATTCACCGGAAAGTGCCCCAATCTGGTCATCTCCTTGCCCTAAGCTCTCGATGAGTTCACGCTTCACGATGTTTGAGTTTCCTGTCAGGAGGCCCTTCATGATTTTTGAAAAATCTCCACTACTTTCCGTTTGAGTCTCTTTCCCCGCTTGGAGGGCAAATTTTAAAATCGATTCATCGCGGGCTTTCTGGAGAGTTTGGAATTCTTTCAAGCTGAGATCGGCATGGACGAAATTTTCCGGACTGTAGTCAATTTGAGATTTTTGATCCGTGAGTTTCAAAAATTTAGCGACAGCGCCATACGCTCGTGTCAGGAATTTCTGTTTTTCCTGTTTTTTCTTCTGCTTTTGAAATGCGGCGAGATTTTCTCCACCGATCATTTCGTAGAGGAGGCGGTCATATTTTTTGAATTCTTCATTGAGCGCTCCGTAGTAAGCTTGATCTGCGATGTGGATCGCTCCGATAAGCGTGACGGATGCCCCTTCTTTCTCATAAGTGGTATTAGCCGTTTGTAGCTTGGCATTTTCCTCAGCGTGAGCCACTCGGATGAAATCAGTTTTGACGACGGCGGGTTCCTTGGCGTGAATCAAGGATAAGCTGCACCACATTATTATAAACATCACGGCTTTCATCATCAGGGAACTTACCTCTCCTGAGAGTGGATGCAAACTCCAGAATGCGAGTCCGATTCTTGTTCTTTTGTCCGGCTTCGTATTCGGTCAGGGACATTCAAAACATCGTTGATTCATTTGTCGGTGCCAAGACCATTGCTCTTGGCCGCATTTTCGCTTATGCCATGGAGGTGGAGCTAAAGTATTGCGAAGATCTTTTCCGTTATCAACGGCGTCAGTCCCGGGTTGTGACCGTGGGAAATGTCCCGATAGGTGGCGATCACCCGGTGGTCATTCAGTCCATGATTACGAGTGATACCCGTGATACGGAAGCTTGTGTCGCAGAAGTCCTCCAACTCGCTGAGGCAGGTTGTCAGATGGTGCGGATCACCGCCCAGACAAAGAAGTATGCTCAAAATTTAGAACACATTCGTGATGGGGTCCGTGCTGCGGGTTGTCACGTGCCCTTGGTTGCAGATATTCATTTTAAACCTGACGCTGCTTTCGAAGCCGCGCAATGGGTGGAAAAAGTGCGCGTGAATCCCGGTAATTACGCGGATAAGAAAAAGTTTGAGATTCGAGAATATACTGATGCGCAGTATGCGGAGGAATTAGAACGCATTCGGGAAGAATTTGCACCGCTTGTACGTCTCTGCAAGGAGCTGGGGCGTGCGATCCGCATCGGGACCAATCATGGCTCCCTCAGCGACCGGATTATGAATCGGTATGGAGATACTCCATTGGGAATGGTTGAGAGTGCGCTCGAGTTTGCCCGTATCGCACGGGAAGAAGATTTCCATAATTTTGTGTTTTCGATGAAAGCATCGAATCCCAAAGTGATGATTGAAGCTTATCGCCTCCTTGTGGCGCGTCTTGCTGAAGAAGGAGAAGACTGGAATTACCCCCTTCATCTTGGAGTGACCGAGGCGGGTGACGGAGAAGATGGCCGGATCAAATCCGCGATTGGAATTGGCTCCCTTCTAGCGGACGGAATTGGTGACACCATTCGTGTATCGCTCACGGAAGATGCGGTGCATGAGGTGCCAGTAGCACGCACGCTCGTTGATGTGGTTTCTCAAATGTCTTCCGGAAGAGAATCGTACGATGTGGCTCCGAATTGGAATCCATTTGAATTTGAACGTCGCCATAGCGAGACCATCACCCTTGGAAATTTTTCGTGTGGAGGGGGGGAGCTGATGCGCGTCTTTACCACAAGGTCTAAGTATGAGTCCGTCTCTCACAAGCTTGCGCAGATGGGAGATTATCAACCAGAAATCGTGCTGGAAGATACGGAAATCATTCGTATTGATCCTCGCAGTGAAGCTGCTTTTGCCGCGATTAATTCTGAGCAAAGCCCTCAGATGGTCACGGTGAGTGATGGGCTGGACCTTCACCCGATCTCAGCGTTTCGACTCTTGGCGTCACAGCTCGATGCCCGCCATAATATCTTACTTAAAGATACTCTTCACCCGCAGCAAATGGGAGGAGAAGACTTTCTTCCGACCTTGCTGCGGGCCGCGATGAATCTTGGTTCACTCATTTGTGATGGGATCGGAGATGCCATTCTCGTTCAGGGAGAAGATGCGCCTGGTCAATCTTTGCGCCTTTCTTATAATATTTTACAAGCAGCAGGAGCTCGGATTTTTAAGACTGATTATGTCGCATGCCCGAGCTGCGGTCGCACCTTATTTAACTTACAGGAGACCACGCAAAAAATTCGAGAAGCGACTGGCCATCTCAAAGGAGTTCGGATTGCCGTCATGGGCTGCATTGTCAATGGCCCTGGTGAAATGGCGGATGCGGATTTTGGTTATGTCGGGGGGGCTCCCGGTAAGATTAACCTCTATGTTGGGAAACAGGCGGTGAAATTTAACATTCCTGAAGGCGAAGCGGTAGAGCGGTTACAGGATCTCATTCGTGAACATGGACGCTGGGTAGATGCTCCGGAAACGGTTGTTGAAATTTGATGAAAGCAGTCGAAGCACCAGTTCGAAAATCGAATCTCAAGACCGAGAGTAACACCTCA
This sequence comes from uncultured Verrucomicrobiales bacterium, assembly GCA_937930235.1. Classification (GTDB taxonomy): domain Bacteria; phylum Verrucomicrobiota; class Verrucomicrobiia; order Verrucomicrobiales; family Akkermansiaceae; genus SW10. Next base: position 62,372 of record CALGLJ010000008.1, read on the forward strand.
TCGCCATGGCAGGTCGTGGTCCTCGATGATCCCGTGAATCTTATGGAGTATGTCACGCGTGTTCTTATGAAAATCTTTGGCCATTCTCAGGAAGTGGCTCAAAAAATGATGATGGATGTCCATATTCGAGGGCGGGCAATCGTGTGGAAGGGGAATCGTGAAAAAGGAGAAATGTATGTGCAGCAGCTTCACCAAGCTCAACTCCGCGCTTCTCTTGAAAAAGCTCAGTAAACTTTATGTCCGAAGACGGAAACCTACTTACAAATTTTCAACCTGATATCGTTTTTATGAATCAGGCGATTCGGGAGGCTCAAAAAGCCTACGCTGCTAAAGAAGTGCCTATTGGCGCCGTCATTGTCCGAGACTCACAAATTATTGCACGAGGTTGGAATCAGGTGGAAACGCTCAAGGATGCTACCGCACATGCGGAAATGTTAGCTCTTACTGCGGCTCAAACCGCCATGGCTGACTGGCGGCTTGAAGGATGTACCTTGTATGTGACCAAAGAGCCTTGCCCGATGTGTGCGGGGGCGATCGTCCATTGCCGACCAGATCGAGTGGTGATCGGATGTCCTGACCCCAAAGGAGGGGCGGCCGGTGGTTGGATCAACTTGTTAGAGAGTAACCCTCCTCTAAATCACCGCTGTGAGGTCACCATGGGTGTTCTTGAAGAAGAGAGCGTAGGTCTGCTCAAATCGTTTTTCCGTGAAGCACGCGAGCGGAAAAAGCAAGGAGAAGCTCATGAGAAAGGTGGCGAGTAGAAGAAGATGAACACCCTTTGGAAAATACGAATCGCGATCGTGGTGGTGTTTGTGGGCCTGATCATCAGTGGAGTGACGGCCTTTCCGCTGCTTCATGAACTCAATTTCTTGGCATCTCTCTTTGTCGAAGAAGGGGGCAGCCTTGATCCGCAAAAATATACGGGGCTGACTCACTGGGTTCTGCGAGTGAGAGAAGGCCTCGAGGTGACTTACGAGCAATACCCTTTCATTGCTTATGGAACAGACTGGCTAGCCTTTGCGCATTTGATGATCGCGCTATTTTTCATTTTGCCCTATCGAGACCCGATCCGCTACATCGGAGTTTTATATGTGGGGATATGGGCTTCACTTCTCATCTTTCCACTGGCCTTAATCTGCGGCCCTCTTCGTGAGATTCCTTTTTTCTGGCGTCTCATTGATTGTTCTTTTGGAGCGTTTTGCCTCCCTCCTCTCATCTATGCGATTCGAGGGACGAATGCTCTGGAGAAAGAAAATTCTTAGCGCCCTCTGATCATTGTGACGCAATCTGAATCGATAGGATTTACTTTCCTTCCATGTGCCATTTTTTCATGAGCTTGATGTGAGCCTGAATCTTCTCAAAGTCTTTGCTCGCTCGTGTTGATCCATTGGTTGAGCTGAGTGCGGAGCTTGACGAGTTGATTCTGATATTCGAGTTTTTGAGCGAGGTTCGTGAGTTCCATAGGGATCGTCTTTAAGGTCATAAAGCTCTTCTTTTGGGCGTCGTTTAATTTTCCTTTTTGATGCCAGTCTCGTAGTGCAATGAGAATGGATTTATTTTCTTTGTAAGCGGAAGGTTGCAGGTACGAGCGTTGGGGAAGAAAATTACGGATATATTTGAAACGCTTCGTTCGGACTGAGCGAATAGATCCACTGTTTCATCACAGCGGTTTCTGACTGCGAAGACGGCTTCACGGGGTCGGTAGTCTTTTGCCAAAATGCCTTTGGCTTGCATGGACTCAGGAATAGGAATTCCGGCTACGGTCAGATTATTTTATGCCAGGCATAAAATAATTGACCGGGGCTTTTTGATCTTGTAGAATGACGAGGTAATGAACGAAAAACCTTTAGCTGATCATGATTCGGGCGCGAAGCGGGAGTGGACTCCGTTGGAGCTGGCGGAGATGAAAACGGGGCGCAGGTTGGGGTCGATTCATCAGGCTCCGGGGTTCTCTTCGCGGCGGAGGATCAAGTTCGAAGGTGGGACAGGATGCTATCATGTCATGTCTCGCATTGTCGGCGGTGAGTTTCTCTTGGGGGATCTAGAAAAGGAGGCTTTTCGACGCATGATGTGGCGCATGGCGGAGTTTGCGGGAGTAGAACTACTCACTTATGCGCTGATGGATAACCATTTTCATTTGTTGGTGAAGGTGCCTGACCGGGAGCGATGGCTGCGAAGATTTGAAGGAGACGAAGGGGAGAGCCGTTTGCTTGCGCATCTCGGGAAGGTCTACTCGAAGGCTTTTTTGAAGCAGTTGGAA
>CALGLJ010000009.1 GCA_937930235.1 uncultured Verrucomicrobiales bacterium
GCTCTATGGTGCTGGGGATTTGGGCGAATTATTTCTATCTCATATCAAAATCACGGCCAGAAAGCACTTTGCCGAAATGCGCATTGTCGGATTCTTAGACGATCACCCCGAACTCACGACTCGTTTTTTAGACGGATTCCGGATCCTAGGAGATCTAAATGATCTGGAAAAATTGGTCGAAAACTGGGACCTCCACGGAGTCATCATCACCGCGAGAATCTTAAGCCCCGAGCGAGTCCAAGAGATTAAAAAGGAATGTCAAAGGCTGAATATTAAAGTCTATGAATGGAACCCCTCACTGGAGATCACTCAATTTGATACGGCACATCTCACCGACTGAGAAGTCGCCTAAAAAAGAATCGAAAACAGGTTTTCGGAGGTGCCCCTTTAATCAAAGACTCCATCTTTGGGAGCATTTTGATCTTGAGCGGCATCAGCTTTTCCATCCTTCCGTGGGGGGTGGAGATACAGATTGAGACGCTGCATCGACATGTTTGTCCGCTTATGCAACAGCCGATATGCTAGAGGCGGAAGAGCCACCCCCTGAGTCCCTTGACCAGGCACCTCATCACCAGCAAGGAGTCGCAGTCGACGCCATTGTCCATCGACGATCTCGCCCTCCTCTACTTCAGTCACACTGACTCCTTGACGATTTTTTAAATTCGATTGAAAGATGACCTGTGCCCCATTTCCCGCCACGATGAATTGATCTTCTCCCGTTTGAATGATGAGACCATACGGATGTTCTACTTCCGCTGCGTATTTAATGCGGCAGCGATATTTTTCAAATTTGATTTCCTCGCGGGTTTCTTCCCCTTCTTTATAGAAGGCTCGAATGCGCCCCTGCCCATAGTGTTCAAGAATCAGCGGCATGAGCTGGGATAGCGCCTTATAGGCAACGCCGATGGGATGATCTTTCCCGTAATGCTCATGGTCGATTCCAAAAGGAGCAAATCCAATCGCTTGAGCCTCACCAATGGCATAAAATGCTTTTTGAGGAGCGCTCCATCGATCACCCCGCCAGAGCGCACATGCTTCCGGAATGAACAGAGGATTATCCTCTCGCGCAAAATTCACGATCTTTGTCTTAAAGTTTTGATAACAATCAACCGCCAAAAGATCAATATCAGGAGCCGCAGCCTTCCAGACATCCATCATTCTCGCGACGGGCCCGCCGCTGGGATGTTTTCCTGGATCGGGCTTATCAGGATTCACCGTCCAAGCATTCACATAGTGAGGAATGGGATGCTCCGCCTTCCCCGCGAGCGCAATCCGGTTCACATAACGTCCATAATACCAGGCCATAAAGATCTCATCCGCTCCCAGCCCTTCTCCAAAGACCTCCGTCCATGTTCCCGAGGTTTTTGCGCCTGCTTTTTGCCAGAGCTCTTTCATCTCAGGCATGAGTGAATCCTTATGCTCGGACAAGTAGTTCATCAACTTTTCCGGAACAGGTTTCGCAAACACTTCATTCGCGCGCGCGGAGCGATTTCTGCTATCACCCAAGAGTCCCATTTCATTTTCAATCTGCACCATTAACACCGTATTCTCGTCTCCATCGATTTCACGGAGATGCTTCATGAAGGCCGCGAAAGCTTTCGCATCTGCCTGGCTCGCTTCCTCGCTCAGATTCGAAATCACTTCGAGCCGCACCCCATTCTTCCGCTCCATTCGGGGAAAGCGATCCAAATCTGAAATAACCCACCCCGGGACATAACCTGAGCGACCATTTTTCCAGCTTCCAAACCACAAAAGCACTAATTTCAACTCTTGGTTACGAGCCTGAGCAACCAAACGATCGACCATCGAAAAATCATACTCATTCTCAACCGGCTCGATCGCTTGCCAAGAAACCGGAGCAATAGCGGTATTGAGATGAAATGCCTTGAGACGAGAGAAGGCCGATGCTGTCAAATCTTCGCTGAAAGACGTGGAGTTCATTAATTGCCCCCCGAGCATCGGAAAAGGTTTCCCATCCACATGCAAAAGAATTTTCCCCTGATGCTCTTCCAAGGATGGAATCTGGCCAATCTGCCCTGAGCTGACAGATGAGAGACAAGCGATCAATCCAGCAATGATTAATTTCATACCAACAGTGTGCTCAATTCCTAAAAAACGCGCAATGAAATGTGTCGCTCCTGAAGAGATCTCCTCATGGAAGGCTGAGCGACATGTGTGATCAGGGATGCTGGTTTAGTAAGAGTGCATAAAAGAGCCATAATTCCACATCAGCATTCCACCATGGAGCCATTCAGCAACCGACAGCTCTGAGGCCCCGCTCAGAAGTTATCTTTGGGGTTCTGCGTTGGGCTTGTCGACCCAGGTGAGGAAGTCGACGCCACTACCAAAGGTTTGCCCCTGCGCCTCCTCTCGTGTCTGCTTGATGCGTTGCACGAGTTCCTCCGTCAAATCGGTCTGAATCATGGTCGGGCCTGCCATCGGATCAACCCAGATTAGATGCTTCGAATCGGGGTGGAAGGTGTGGCTCTTACCGTTGGTGAATACGAAAGTGAATTCATCGTCGGCGCCCACGTAGCTCTGACTGGTTGGTATCTCCGGTGTGACGATCAGCCATGGAACATGCGGACTCAGCACTCCGCGCTCCTCGACCGAGTATCGAATCCAAAGGTTGCCGTAACCGAAGCCTCCGCCACTACCGCGGCCGCTTTCGAAACAGTGCTCGATAGACGAGGCTTCCAATGAGCATGAAAGCAATCGCATAAAGTGAGACTTGGATGACTCGGACGAGCTTCATTTTCTAGCAGAGACCCTATGGCTGCCGGTTGAGCCCGGCAGAGCGTTTCAGGTCGATTGTTAATTGATTGAAAAGCGATGCGTCTGTTTCAAACCGTGGGCTATCTCGCACAGAACGAAACCTATCCAACATCCATTGTATTAAAATGAAAACGAACTCAGACGCATCAAAGACACTCTACCTCGGACTCGACGTTCATAAAGAAGAAACCGTCATCGCTATCCTCGCATCTGACCGCGATGCCCAGCCTCGACACTACGGCTCCATCGCCACCACTCAACACGCCCTCGAACGAGCCATGCGACTTTTCTGCGCCTAAATTCACCTCACCCTATCACCATCAAATCATTACAGATAAAGGGATTAAGAACTATTA
>CALGLJ010000010.1 GCA_937930235.1 uncultured Verrucomicrobiales bacterium
CTAGCAATTTTTCGTGCTGAGCATAATTGTCTTCATGATGATATTGCCGGGACTCGTGTAATTAAGCTCTCCTCATAGTCCTGATTTCTAAAATCTGACTGCGATGACGAGGGCAGAGGAATCTCGGCTTCTCATTGGGGATCATTGCTAAGAAATGTGAATCACTCGCTAGACTGCGGATCTCACATTACTCTTGCTCGATCCCGCCCTCTACCGTAGGGCATCTTTCTCTTGGGAGTCGTATTGGCTCTGAAACATCACACCTATTATGGCGATCACACGTGCCCTCTTGTCTGTTTCCGATAAAACCGGATTAGTTGAATTCGCAAAATCTCTCCATGAGGTCTATGGCGTGGAGCTTCTTTCAACAGGAGGGACGGCTGCTGCGATACGCGATGCTGGGATTCCGGTGAAGGATGTCGCGGAATACACTGGAGCGCCGGAACTTTTTGAAGGACGTCTCAAGACGCTTCATCCAAAGGTTCATGGCGGTCTCTTGCAGCGTCGGGATAGCGATGATCATATCTCTCAGGCGAAAGAGCATAAAATTCCGCCGATCGATCTGGTGGTGGTGAATCTTTATCCCTTCGAAGAAACGGTGGCTCAGGAGGGAGTGACTCTCGAAGAGGCAATCGAGAAAATCGATATCGGTGGGCCGTCCATGCTTCGGAGTGCTTCTAAAAATTATGCTGCGGTGACGGTAGTTACTGATCCAGATGATTATTCCCGAGTTCTCTCCGAGATGGATGAACATCATGGCGATACCACCTTACGCTTGCGCGAGGAGCTGGCGGTGAAGGTCTTTCGCCGGACGGCGTCCTATGATGGAGCGATTTCAAATTTCTTAGGGAAATGTGATCAGGGAACGGCGTGTCATTTTTCCGTCAATCTCCCTCTTGCGACGGATCTGCGTTATGGAGATAATCCACATCAGAAAGCGCGCCTTTATGGTAATTTCTACGATTGCTTCAGCCAGTTGCAGGGGAAGGAGCTGAGTTATACAAACATTCTCGATATTGAAGCGGCCGCTGATTTGATTCTCGATTACGATCGACCAACGGTGGCGATTCTAAAGCATACCAATCCGTGCGGGGTTGGTCAGGATGATGAAGATCTTCGCGTGGCGTGGCAGAAGGCTTTTGAGACAGATCGCCAAGCGCCTTTCGGAGGAGTCATCGTCACAAATCGTCCTCTCACCGAGGCGGTCGCACGAGTGATTTCAGAAATTTTCACTGATGTGATCATTGCGCCAGACTACGAGCCGGAAGCGAGAGCGATTCTTCAGAAGAAGAAAAACCTCCGCTTGATGAAGCTCGAAAAAGGGTATGAAAAATATCGCAAAGACCCAGTCGTGCGCCCCGCACCAGGAGGTCTCATGGTGATGGATAAAGATCATAAAACGTTAGGTCTCGATGAGCTGGAGAGCAAAGTGGTCACAAAACGTCCTCCGACTGAAAGCGAGATGATTGCGATGAAATTCGCATGGCGGGTGGTAAAGCATGTCAAATCGAATGCGATTGTGTTTGGGGCTTCTGATCGAACCCTCGGGATCGGAGCTGGCCAGATGAGTCGGGTGGATTCCGCTCGGATCGCGGTGTGGAAAGCCAAGGAAGCGGGGCTTTCCCTAGAAGGAAGCGTGATTGCTTCCGATGCTTTATTCCCATTTGCAGATGGTTTAGACGCTGCGATTCAGGCTGGAGCTACGGCATGTATTCAACCAGGAGGATCAATCCGGGATGAAGAGGTGATTGCGGCGGCAGATGCCGCAGGGATGGCGATGGTCTTTACCGGACACCGTCACTTCAGGCATTAAGGTGTTCGGAGTACTAGCGTGATTTACATCACCCCCTGCTTGAGGATCTCAAGTGGGGTTTCTTTTTTTCGGAGAGAGTTCCTCATAAAAAACGGCCTCTGGTAAACCAGAGGCCGTGATATGAAATAAGAGAGAGATTTTCCTCAGAGGATTAAGCCTCGTCGATCGTTTTGAGGATCCGGCTTGCGATGGCGTAAGGATCTCCTTGTGAGTTCGGACGACGATCTTCGAGGTAGCCTTTCCAGTCGTTATTCGCGAAGGCGTGTGGTACCCGGATAGAAGCTCCACGGTCAGCGATTCCCCATGAGAATTTGTCGATTGACTGAGTTTCGTGGAGGCCAGTGAGACGTTGGTCGTTATCAGGTCCGTAAACTGCGATGTGTTCCATGCAGTTCTTCTCGAATGAAGCCATGATTTTCTCGAAGTATTCTTTCCCGCCTTCTTCACGCATTTTTTTGGTGGAGAAGTTGGCATGCATTCCGGAGCCATTCCAGTCACCTTTGAGTGGTTTACAGTGCCAGTTGACATCCACTCCGAACTCTTCGCAGAGACGGAGGAGGAGGAAGCGAGCGACCCAGATTTGGTCAGCAGCTCTCTTGGAGCCTTTTCCAAAGACTTGGAATTCCCACTGCCCCATGGCCACCTCGGCGTTGATTCCTTCGTGGTTGATGCCAGCGTAGAGGCAGAGGTCAAGGTGTTCGTCCACAATTGCGCGACCGATATCACCGACATTTTTGTATCCTACTCCGCAGTAGTAACCGCCTTGTGGTTCAGGATAGCCACCTTTAGGGAAGCCGAGGATCTTACCATTTTTTTCTAGGAAGTATTCCTGTTCGAAGCCGAACCATGCATCAGGATCATCGAGGATCCCGGCCCGAGTGTTGGATGGGTGCGGATTGCCGTCTGGAAGCATGACCTCACACATGACGAGAACTCCGTTTTCACGCGTGCCGTCTGGATAGAGCGCGACAGGCTTGAGGATACAGTCAGAATCTCCTCCATCAGCTTGTTGGGTGGAAGAGCCATCAAAACCCCATTCTGGGAGTTGCTCAAGAGTTGGGAATTCGTCGAATTCTTTGATGCAGCATTTTGTGCGGAGATTTGGAACGGGCGTATAGCCGTCCAGCCAGATGTAATCGAGTCGGTATTTAGCCATTGGTCTGATTGGTTGCTTGGAATGTTTTTCCAATTTCAGAACCCCGAGATCGGGATATTCTGAACGGAGAGAAAGCAAACATCATGCCAATCATTAGACAACATCAAACTCTGCCACAATGAGCGTGGTGTCGTCTTTTGGGTCATTTTCACACGATCTTTCGAGCATTTCCTCCGCAATGAGGCGAATTTCGTTCTTTGCGTCGAGTCGTTCCTTAATTTGTCGGTCCCAGAGGCCGTCCATCACCCCATCGGTGCAGAGGAGAATACGAGAGCCAGGATCGATTTTGATGCAGCCGCTCTGAGGTTTCACTCGATGGCGGCCCCCTCCGATGACGTCTGAAAGGCGAGATTTCAAGGGGTTGGTGCGGTATTCATACTCAGAAATTTCCCCATTTTTCAGTCGATGCCAGAGTTCGCAGTCATCGGATGTGAGTTGTTCGACCCGGCCACCATCCTTAAGATAAAGACGAGAATCTCCCACATGAACCCAGTAGAGAAAATTCGGGAGAATCCAGGCTAAAGTCAGGGTCGCACCACAGCCGTTGAGCATCGGTTCTGCAGAAGAGAGCTTTAAAAGGCCGTTGTGAGTGGATTTGGTTAAAAGTTCGAGCGCGCGCTTACCACGGTCCCCGCTTTTGATGACTTTATACAAATCGGTGGCGTCTTTTTTAATGAAATTTAAAATGAGCCTGGAGGCGAAGTCTCCTGCATTGCGGCCTCCCATTCCATCGGAAACAGCGAAGACAAGATGCGCTGGTTCTAGGAGTTCCTCTCCAGCGTGTTCAAGAAGCCGTGCTCTCTCCTCATTCACTGATAGTGCGAGGAAGGCATCATCATTTGCAATGTGTTTACTCCCTCTGCGACTGTGCAGGACCCAGTGTGCGCGCCAGATATCTCCTTTGGATTTGCTGGAAAGGGGCGCTTTTTCTGGGGTCGAGAGGATTTCTGCCAATTCGAAGTCAATGAGGCAAAAGCGCCCGAGTGACTTGGAATAGGTGACATTTTCTGGTTCTGGGTTTGCGTGGCGCACTCCATACCGTTCTTCCAATTCGAGAAAGAGGGCGTGGGCTTTACTCTCAGAGAGAGATTCATCAGGGGCACCACAGTTTGTGGTGATGATGGTTAAGTTTTTTTCCTGTGCTTCGAGTAAGCGAGGAACGTTTGGACACTCACGATCAGCAAGAGTTTGCAGCACTTGGATTTCGTTTGCGAAGCGTTTTTCGGCATTTGGTCCCCGGAACTGTTTGTGCACATTTCCATGGAAATCGACTCTTACAAGGGAGCGGATTTCCTCTTTCACTTCTTTCATCGTGCCTATTAAAACAGAGTATTTGACAAATCTAACAAGAGTCAAAGCTCTTCAATTATCCAAAGGGTATCTTGACAAGGAATCGAGACAGGTAAACCCTTTCTATGTGGAAAAACAGACGATCCCAGGAAAGACGATTTACCGTCTTTCTATTTATAATCGTTGTTTACGCCGAGTAGAAGAGAATGATCTGACGACGATTAGTTCTTCTGCGCTTGCAAAGGCCGCAGGGGTGAATCCTTCCCAGCTCCGTCGGGATTTGACGTATTTGGGGCAATTTGGCACGCGGGGATTAGGGTATCCAGTTCAGGAGTTGATGGATGCGATTCGTGATGTCCTAGGGCGGGAGCATCTCCAGCCGGTCATTTTAGTAGGGGCGGGGAATCTGGGTTCGGCATTGCTTCGCTATCAAGGGTTCAAAAAGGAAGGCTTTGAGGTTGTGGCGGCTTTTGATGCGGTCCCGGATGCGGTGATGCAGCGTGAAATCCAGGTGACGGTCCATGATGTCGCGAAGATGGCTCGTTTCATTGCCGAAAATGAGGTGAAGTTAGCTATTCTCTCGGTTCCAGTCGAGCACGCGCAGGAGGTTGCGAATGAGCTGGTCGATGCGGGGATTCAGGGAATTTTGAGCTTTTCGCCGACCGTTCTACAAGTGCCTGAAAATGTGACGGTCAATAGCGTTGATCTCGCGCTGGAACTCGAACAAGTGAGCTTTTTCGTGAAGAATGAAAAGGTGTCGGAAGAAGAAGTAGAGCCCCTGTCTTAGCGCACCTTATTCGCTCGCTTTGCCCTTTGCGATGGTCATGTGAGGGAAGGGGATTTCAATTCCTTCCTCATCGAAGCGTCTTTTGAGTTCGATCCCAATTAGGTTTTTCAGCGAGAGGTATTCCTGGCTGAGACCCCAGACTCCCAGAGTGAAATTCATCGAGGAATCGCCAAAGCCGTCAAAAGAGATAAAGGGCGCAGGCTCATCAAGACACAGGACATTTTCCTCCGCGACTTCACGAAGGACTCTGAGGATGTGATCAATGTCCTCGTGATAAGAGACCCCAATGGTGAGATTATAGCGTCGAATGGGATGACGGCTGATATTGGTGACTTTTGTTTTTACGAGAGTTTCGTTAGGAATGCGGACCGAACGATTATCAGTAGTTCGCAGCGTGAGAGAAAGAAGCCCGATGGTATCGACGGTGCCTGAGATCTGATCGACCTCGATGAAGTCCCCGATGGTAAATGGCTTTTCTCCAATGAGAAAGATCCCGCTAATGATATTCGATAGGGAGGTTTGCGCGGCAAAGCCAATCGCGACCGCACCAATCCCGGCCGCTCCGAGTAAGGTGCCGAGATCGACTCCGAATTGCTGAAGCACCAAGATGACGACGAAGATGTATCCCAGATAGCTTACGATTTTTCGCGCAACCATCGCGGCTTGAGCAGATGATCGTTTAAATACGATGATGCGCACTCGGCGGGCAATGAAACCGACAAGGGGAAAGCCAATGATGAGAATGAGGAGCGCGAAGATCCACTTATTGAGATACTCCGCCTCTGCGGCCCACTTAATGATGGTTTCAGGTGACCAGTTTTCAGGCATATCACGAAAGAAGATTAATCAGTGAGAGCATCGATAAAGGATGAGAAGGCACGGTGAAATTTGCCTCGCCGAGAATGCCCATCGATAGGAGCTTTGACTTCCACTGCTTCATGCGCGGGAGCGAGCGGGCGGGGTGAGAAGGTGACTTCATGAGAATGGAATCCGGGCTTGGCGACGCGGATGCGGCAGGCATTTGCCCAGAGCTGATTCTGGTGTTCAAAGACGCCGAGGTGCCCTGATTCCAAATAGAGTTTTTGAAAATGAAAATCGCTTTCCCCTTTGTTTAAAATATCAACGACGCAGATAATGTCATGCTCGGGCCACACCCCAGTTGAGAATGTGCGCCGCGCTCGGGTCCGCAGAGTATAGCATGGATTTCCTTTGGAACGATCACCGTGCCAGGTTTTCGTGAGAGCCTGAGTGGGAAGGTGAATGAGGGGGCGCATTTGTTGATCGAAGCTGGCGATGATTTCGAGGGTCGCAGGAATTCCTACGAAAAATTGCGCGGCGCCTTCTGGTGCAAGCCAAAGAGGTGAGACTGGCTGAGCGATGAGCGGGAGGTCGGGGAAGCAGGGTCTGATCTGGAAGGTTTCGTCCGAGTCGGTACAATCCCAGCGTTGCCAGTGGAGGTTGTCGGGGAGTTCTTCGGCCGTCCCAGTTCCCGGGACCACAAGGGCCTCATCTCCTAGCCAGTGGCAGACCCGCCATTCCTCGTGTTGATTGAGGAGAAGAATGGTGAGAGGACCAAAGCGCTGGCAGATCCAATGTCCTGCTGGGAGTGTTTGCTCGGTCCAGATCATGAGAAAAATTTAGAATGTTCCATTTAATTTTCTCCCCATCCAGAACAGTGCGAGAAGAGTCACGAGAATGACGGGGGCTAACCAATGAGCCCAGAGTTTGATCGAGGTTACGATCGGCTGAGGCTCGGGAAGAGCGGTGACTTGAGTCACGAGGGCTTCAAGTCCATTGGCGGTGACGATCCCGCCGCGAGAGACTTTTGCCATTTCTTCCAAGACATCAGGACGTGCTGGCCGGCCGGTTTTTTCAACGCGATCACTTTGCGAAACGATCTTGGCATCCACGGAGGCATCTGGTTCTCCAGCGACGAAGGTTTTTAACTTCCACACTCCGGGTTGGGTGATTTGAAATTTCCCACTGAATGATCCCCACGAGGCGTCATTTTGTTTGAGTTCAACTCGTTGCGTTTTTCCATCTGGCACCGTGATATCGACAAGAACTTTCCCTTCTCGAAGAGGGGCGCCAGACTCAGAGAAGGCGTTTGCGGAGAGGTAAACCGAGTCTCCCGGTTTTGGACGCTCAGGAGAGAAGAAAAGGCGGACTCGTTCCCCGGCGGCCATATTCCGTTGATAGGACATCCAGCGTGCGACCTGCCCCCAGAAGCGATAATGATAAAGGTCTTCCACGCCACGACGCCAACGCCATGCGGAGTCAGTCGCGAGATAGAGCACTTTCCCAGAACCCGCTCGGGAGGTGACTAAGATGGGGAGTCTGCCAGAGCTGTTACGGCGATTATCATTCACTGCGAGGACTTTTGAGCCAGACTTCGCTTTGATGACGGGAGCTTGCCAGTAGAAGCCGGGGAGGCTTTGCCAAATCATTTCATTTTCTTCCTCATCATCTCCCAGCATGGTGAGAAGTGATTTCTCTCCCTCGCTGGTCAATCGCATGGGGGAGGCCGTCATATCACTCAGGCCTTCTTTTTTACTGGCATCGAGATCGACGGGGATGAGGTCCGCGAGGTCGGATTGATCGAGCGTAAATTGATTCCCGTTCACTCCTGGGATGAAGACCACTCCACTCGCTTGGTTCTCCACGAGCCCTTTGATGAGATTTGCTTGTTCCACGGTGAGTTGATTTTCACCGATGCCAATATCGCCAATAAAGACAACGTCGTACTTTTGGAGGTCTTCGAGTTTTTCTGGGAATTCTTGAATATAGTCGGGGCCGTCGCCTTTTCCGAGTTGGGGGTGAAGAAGAAGGCAGTCGAGAGATACTCCGGGGTCTCGAGAGAGGGCGTTTCGTATGAAGCGGTATTCCCAGCGTGGAGATGTTTCGATGACCAGGACGCGGATGTTTTCGGGCTTCCCGTTGATGACAAAATCTCGCTGGTTGTTCTTTTCGATCAATTCGCCATTTGCCACCGGGATAGAGAGGGTGAGGGTGCTAGGTCCTTCTTTTTCGATCCGCCAGAGCATCGAGTCATAGTATGTGCCATTGGCAGGAATGGTGATGTTCTTGGAGCGTTCTTGTCCTTTTTCGCTCCGAATGCGGACCACGGTGCGGACATCTCGTGCGAGGGACGATTCTACCGTAAAGGGGATTTGGACATTTTCACCGACAATCCCGTAGGTGGGAGCGTTCACGGATTCAAGATCAAGATCGGGGAGCCTTTGTTCGCTCCCGGCGATGAGGCCATAGAGTGGAGCTCCTTTGAGACGAAGTTGCTGTGCTGCGGCTACCGGTGGTTTTCCCACATTCCAGTCGCCATCACTCATTAAGATGACGGCGCGCAGGTTCTGTGAATCATCAATGACTTTCTCAAGTGCGGCATTGAGGTCGGTCCCGGCGAGGGAAATTTGTTCAGGGGTGGCCCCTTCCCCGGGAGGAGCTCCAAATGAACTTTGAGTAATTCGATTGGCTCCATCTTTTTCGAACTCTTTCCAAAATTCAGTTTCTAAGAGCCGGTTGACCAGTTCCGAACGAGAGACCACCGTGGGCTTGGTGGTCATGTTATCTGGCAGGGGAGCATCTTCGGTGCTCATGGAGAGAGATTCGTCCCAGATGATGGCGATCTCAGGTTGAAGATTGGACTCCTCCGTGGTGCGCCATTCCGGACCGAGCAGAAGGAGGGCGACAAAGGTGATGCAGAAAAATCGAAGGGCTTCCAAGGTGCCCGTGCGCTTCGGGCGGACGGATCGCGCCGCGGCGGTAGCGCAGAGAATAAGAGCCGCGATGAGCACAAGCGAAACGATGACCAAGATCAGGGTGCTCGCTTGAAAGTGGAGCGAGCCAAAATTAAAATGTCTCACGGGGCCTTGGTGGGTTTGGGTTGCAAGCAGAGGAGGGCTTCTGCAATAAGGAAGAAAAGAACCGCGATGAGGAAAAGGCGCCACGCCTCTTGCACCAGGCTATTCTTACTATTTTGCTCTTCAAAAAGTGAATAAGGGGTGTCTGCCATGAGCTCGGTAAGCGCTTCCTCAGAGACCAGTTCTGGGCTGCTTTCCTCCGCCGGACGATTGACGGCAAGAACTCGATCTCCCAGTTGGTAGACGCCCGCGCGGTAGCTCTCAAGAGCTGGGTCAAATTCTTCAAAAGTATCGAGTCGTTGTCGCACCTCTTCGTTTGCGGTTTGCGCCTTTTCGCTTCCAGCAGTGGTACGATATCCCGAATGAAGGCGGTTCATTCCTTCCTCAATCATTCTTTGAACGGTGACGAGGTGTAGCGCGGTGAATTCCAGATTCGACCAAGTATCGATCGGTTGCGTACCGACAAAAACCGCGACGCCACGGCCTTGAAGTTTTCGGAGAACGAGCGGACTCTGGTCATCCCACTGGGCCATGGCCGCGCCATCACCATTGATGAGGCGTTTTTTGATCGCTCGAAGTTGGCTGACGGGAAGCGGATTCCCGGTTGCTCCATCGCGCCATGGTCCATCGTCACGAGTCCAAGCTCCATTGATGAAAAATTGATCTTCGGGAGACTCGATGATCTTTCCCCAGTTGATTCCGAAGATGGCTTCCGGAGATTCCTCTTCGCTCGGGAAGAAGAGCGCAGCACCCCCGGCATCGACAAACTGAGTCAACATCGTCGTGGCGACTCCCGAGGGGAGGGGTGCCTGCCAGATGATGAGAGTGGAGCTCGCCCATTCGATTTCACTGACGTTTTTGGGAGAAATAATTTCGCAAGAATATCGTTCAAATCCGGGTGGAGCGGCAGCCTTTTTTAAATATTGTGCCGATTCTCCCTCGGGATCATTCGTGACGATCCAAGTATTGACAGGTTCCTTGCCGCCGAAGGCGTAGAAGGCGGCGTTGTCTCGTGGGTTGTGATCAGGAGGAATGCCAATCCAGCCGTAGCCTTTGTCATCCATTTTTGAAAGGGGTAGTCGTTTCTGGAATCGGAGTTCTTGGCCTTCCATGGTGATGCGTTCAGCCGAGCGACTTCCCTTGAGGGAGTAGGTGATGGGGATGGCCGTTTCTCCGGTATCAATGGTGCGGCTGAGTTTGAGATCGAGAAAGAGTTCATCCTCGACCCGGCGAGATGCCAGCAGTTCGATGCTGAGGTTTTGGGTATCTTTTCGTTGATTGGTGAGAATGCGGAGGCGGGTCTCAGTGGGGAGGTTCTGAATGCCGGCATGGACGGCCTGCCAGCGGGAATCCGTGGGGTTCCAATCTGCACGCTGAAGGTCGGAGGCGAGCCAGATTTCTGATTTCCCTGGGCTGGTTTCTTGAAGGTAGTCTACCGCCTTCATCAGAAGGACGGGGATATTTCCCTGAGTATCGGTGGCCTGAGTGCTGGAAATTTCAGGAAGAACATCAGGCGAGGGAACATCTTGGATTTCTCCCGAAGCACTATCGATCAAAATCAGCCGAGGTGAGCCCATTTCTTCCAGTGCTCCAGCGATTCGTTGAATGACCGCTTCACGTTGGGAGGGTTGGCCATCTTCAGGCTTCAGCTCCATACTGGCAGAGCGGTCCAGCACGAGGACGACAGTTTCGATAGCGCCTCCGCCCCAGCCAAGAAAACCTCCGATGAGGGGGCGGGCGACGGCGGTGACTAAGGCTGCAACGGCTAAGGCTCGGCAGGTGAGAATGAGAATATGTTTCAGGCGTTTCTTTCCACGAGACTCGCGTGATGCCTTCAGGAGGAAGCTTGTGGCGGCCCACTTCACGGTGCGAAAACGTCGCCGATTCAACAGGTGGATGATCAACGGAATCAGCAAGGCAAAAAGCCCCCAGAGGATGGATGGAGAGAGAAAGTTCAACGTTTCTTGCTTAGGCGTCCGGTGATGAATTTGGAGACAATTTCCTCGTAGTCAGCGTCCGTTTGCAGGAGCTGATAGTCGGCATTGGCGTCGTAGGCTTTGCGCTCGGTGGTTTCGAGAAACTCTTTCAGCGCTTCATGGTATTCGTCCACAATGAGATTGGGTTCAGCGACAATGGTCGTGCCATCCTCCAGATCGACAAAGCGATGGGGACGATCAAAATGAAAGGCCACTTCCTGTGGGTCTAAAAGGTGGAAAAGGGCAATGTCGTGTTTCCGGAAACGCAGGTGTTGGAGGGCATCACTGAGGAGTTCCGAGTCAACGAAGAAATCAGAAAGAACCACGACGAGGGCCCGTTGTTGGATTTTTTCGGCAACTTGATGGAGCGCTTCCACAAGTCCCGTCTCACCTTTTGGTTCAATATTTTGGAGAGAATCAAAAATATGCTGTAGTTGAGCGGGGCGCCGGCTGGGCGGGATTTCTAAATGCAGTTTCTCGTGACAACATGAAAGACCAGCCGAATCGCCTTGGTTCACGATCAGGTAGGAGAGGGTCGCGGCAATGCGGCGGGAAAATTCGATTTTGGTAGGGTGGTCCGCAGAAGCGAAATTCATGGAGCCAGAGGAATCGACCACGAAGTAAGCTCGCAGGTTGGTATCGGCTTCAAATTCCTTAATGTAGTAGCGGTCAGATCTTGCGTAGGCTTTCCAATCAAGACGGCGAGTATCATCTCCTGGGACATACTTACGATACTCGGCAAATTCTACCGAAGATCCTCGATGGGGCGAGCGGTGTCGCCCGGCGACATTGCCTACCATGGGGAAGCGAGATTCCAGCGGAATCGCTCCCAAGCGGGCAAGGACGTCGGTATCGAGGAAGTCGTATTTCATGTGCTATGAATCGAGAGCGAGGGAGAAAATATGCCCCATATCTCAAGAAAAAGGCTTAAGCGTCATCGCGCATTTCTTCGACGAGGCGTGCGACAATCTTCTTCGAGGTCATTCCCTGTGATTCGGCGGCAAAGTTGGTCAGGACCCGGTGACTGAGAACCGGTTGGGCGACGGCTTCAATGTCTTCCAGCGAGGCCATATACGTTCCACGAAGGGCGGCCCGGGCTTTACAGCCGAGAATGAGGTATTGCACCGCACGCGGCCCCGCTCCCCAACCGACATATTCTTTGATCCAATCTGGAGCATTTGGTCCATCAGGGCGAGTGCGGCGGACGATTTCTACCGCGTAGTCATAAATGTGGTCAGGAACGGGGACTCGTCTCACCAGGCTTTGGTAGGCGAGGACTTCTTCTCCGGTGAGGATTGAGTTCAGCGCGGACCGGTCAGTGCCAGTGGTTTCTCGCGCGATGCGTCGCTCTTCGTCCTCACTGGGGTAATCGACCTCGATGAGGAACATGAAGCGATCAAGCTGCGCTTCTGGGAGGGGGTAGGTTCCCTCTTGTTCCACCGGGTTTTGGGTCGCCAAAACGAAGAAAGGAGCATCAAGTTCGTATGTCCGCCCTAAGACGGTGACATGACGCTCTTGCATTGCTTCCAGCATGGCAGATTGCGTTTTTGCAGGGGCACGGTTGATTTCATCAGCAAGAACGATGTTGGAGAAGACTGGCCCTTTCACGAATTCAAACTGGCGTTTCCCGCCCTCGCCATTGTCTTGGATAATGTCTGTGCCAGAGATGTCTGCAGGCATCAGATCGGGAGTGAATTGAATGCGGTTAAATCCAAGATCGAGAGTTTCGGCAATGGATGAGACGAGAAGTGTTTTCGCTAATCCAGGCACCCCCATGAGGAGGCCGTGGCCTCGCGCGATCAGGCAGATACACAGTTGCTCGATGACTTCTTCTTGTCCGATGATGACTTTCCCCAACTCCGCTTTAAGGGAGCGGTAGACGTCTCCGAGCTGATCGATGGCTTCTTTGTCATCGCTGGGAATACCCGCGCTTTTTTGCGAATTCTGGCTCTGACTCTGACTTTGGCTCTGACTTTGGCTCGCGGACGCGGCGGTGTTTTCAGAACCGAGGTAAGAAATCGGACCAGTGATCTTAGCTGGTGAAGGAACGGAAATTTTTGCCTCCTGAGAAGTAGAGGAACTGCGATAAACCACGGGTTTGGTGATGGAAGCCGGGCGAGGAACCTCTATTTTTTTTAGTTTCTTGGGAAGGGGCTCAGCAAAGGGATTGAAGGGCTCTTGCATAGTCAGAAGGTCTTTGGATAAGGAGCGAGATGGTTGGAGTAGAATGTCTTAGTATTCCGGATCTGAAACATCTCCGATTTAATTTGGACACTACAGCGAGGTTTCGCTTTGGCAAGCGTGCATGGGATACGGAGCAGATTTCATTCTTTTGTCGCTGAACGCTTGATTTTCCTCCTTGTTCGTTGAGGTTCCTTTTGCCGCGTGACCGATCAACGAAAAGTACCTTGCTGGCTTTGGCCAAACTTGCTGAGCATTGATGCTCCGCTGGTGGCTTTGGCGTGGTGTTGGATGTTTGCGAAAACATGGGGGTTGCGAAGTCTCCCCATCACTCTTCCGGTGACTTTGGCCCTTTCCGTCTGGTCGGTCTATGCTTTGGATCGCTTGATCGATTCACGGGCAAATCGTCCTCGTGCTTCTCTGATGAGACGACATCATTTTCATCGTCGTTTTCGCTGGTTTTTTATCTTGGGAATCGCAGCAACTCTCTATTGGGTTATTTTCGCGTCTCTCACGATTCTTTCACAGACGGTCCTAATGTATGGAGCGTTCGTGACCATTCTATCGGGGTGTTATTTCGTATTGGCATTCGTTCAAAAACCTGATGAAAGCACCGGATTATTTAAAAATTTTGTCGCTGGTCTGACTTTTGCCTACGGCACGGCGGCCGGAGTGCATGCCTATGCTCCGAGCCTCTCTTTTGTTCAAATGATCTTCTCCTGGGAGGTAGTGCTTTTCGGCATGCTCTGTGCAATCAATATGACGGCAATCGATTTTTGGGAGCTTCAGGGAGAAGATGAGGAAGATGCGAGCGCTTTGATTGGGATGGCGACTCTGATACTGGCAGGGATTTCGTTATTTTTTGCCACTCGGGGGGACGCTTGGGCGAAGCCATTTCATTATGCGATCGTGACCGGAGCAGGGGGGATTTATCTTTTAAATAAGCTTCGGGCAAATTTGGATCAAGATGCCCGTCGTCTCTGGGTTGATCTGGCGTTGCTTGCACCCGTACTCCTGTTCTGGGTATGGACTACATATTACGAAAGTGCGATCGCTTGATTTTCGCATGATCTCCATCTATGGACTCGACTGCCTCTCACGAAAAACATGAGTAAAGATATTAAAAAGCCAGCGATCCTTCTCTTAGGCGCACCTGGAGCAGGAAAAGGAACTCAAGGCGCCGCTCTCGGAGCCATCCCGCGGTTTTATCATTATGCCAGTGGAGATGTTTTTAGAAGCCTTGATACTCGCACGGAGCTCGGGAAGCAATTTGTCGAATACTCAAAAAGAGGAGAGCTGGTCCCGGATGAATTCACGGTCGAATTGTGGGCGGTGCAGATGGAGAGTTTGATCGCAACTCACACCTATAAACCGGATATCGATATTCTGGTGCTGGACGGCATTCCTAGGAATGTCAATCAATGCAAGATGCTGGAGCAACACACTGACATTCATCAGGTGTTTCACCTGAGTTGTCCTGATCGTGAAGAGCTTGCCCGCCGAATGCGTAAGCGTGCTCTCAAAGAGCATCGGCTTGATGATGCGAATGAGGTGGTGATTCAAAATCGGATCCAAACGTACGAGGAAACAACCAAGCCCATTCTGAATTATTATGGTGACCGTCAGCACGATATTGACGCAAGCCAAACCCCAGCCAAGGTGCTTTACGATATTCTAGGACAGCTACAGACTCTGGAAGTGTATCAAGAATTTTCCAATCCTGTCTAGTGATGCGTATCGTGTTTATGGCAACCGGTGAGATTGCCGAGGCCGCTTTTTTATGGCTTTTGCAAAGTGACCACGATGTTTGTGGACTAGTCACTCAGCCAGACCGTCCGGTGGGGCGGAAGCAAATGCTCACTGCTCCTGGAGTAAAAAATCTCGCAACCCAGAAGGGGATTCCGGTCATTCAACCTGAAAAGATTCGCGAAAAAGAAGCTCTCGCTCAGATTCGTGATTGGGAACCAGATGTCATTGTGGTGATGGCTTACGGACAGATTTTGCCTCAGTCACTCATTGAGATTCCCAAGCGGGCGATCATTAATCTGCATGCCTCTTTGTTGCCTAAATATCGTGGAGCTTCTTGTATTCAAGGGGCTTTGAAAGCGGGTGATGCGGAGACCGGATGGAGCGTGATCCATGTCGTCAAGAAGCTCGACGCGGGAAATGTGATTTTTAAAAAAGAGCTGAAGATTTTAGAAGGCGAAACGGGAGGGAAACTTCATGACCGCCTCGCAGAGATCGCTCCCGAGGCTCTCGCGGGAGCGCTGGCGTTATTTGAATCGCAGGCCGAAGTGCCGGGTGAAATTCAGGATGAAACCATCACGAGTTACGTTCCGAAGCTTCTGCGTGAGGATGGTAAGATTGATTGGACGCAAGATGCGCAAGTGATCGCACGCATGGTGTGCGCCTACGACCCTTGGCCTGGGACATTTGCTCTCTTGGAGGGGAAGAGGGTGAAAATTTTCCCTCCCTTAGTGGTGTCTCGTCAAAAAGGGCATCCAGGGGAGTGTCTGCAATTCGGAGAAGAAGGCATTGAGATTGCCTGTGGTACCGGAAGTGTCCTCATCCAAAATCTCCAACCCGAGGGGAGCCGACGAATGACTGCGAAAGAAATGATCGCGGGTCGAGCCGACACCCTCCGGAAGGGACTTGCTTAATTTTTTGATTTTTTTTTAATTATTGGGCTGAAGATGGGTGTTTAAAGCACTTTAGCTCAGCTGGCGTTCTAAGCTCAGTAAGACTCGGGACCATGGCCAACCACAGGCAATCTTGATGAATTTCTGCCACACATGGGGCACGACTGTCACGACTTTGGAGACTACATGGATGAGGTCTCGGATGCTACTCACACGACGGCGTTGTAGTTTTGCTCCTCGTTTTTGAATCACCGTAAGCGGCGAGGATTCAGGCCCAAAGAAATTGAATTTACAGAGATACGATTAAACGGATGAATTTCCCTTGGGAGTCTTTTGGGAAACGGAGTTGGATAGATTCGTTGGAGGTCAACACCTCGTAATCTGCATTCGGCGTAATATCTTCCCATTCACTCTCTTTGAGCGAATTTGATTCCTGAAACTGAGTAGTCAGACTCCCCGCATTGGGGTTTAAGGGAAGGGTATAGAGGAGCTTGTCGGCGTCTTCTGGATCGACTGCAATTCTTCCAGGATCGACTTCTTTTTGAAGAGGGTGGAGATCAAAAAAGAATTCAAGAAGGTTGGGAATCCCATCTTCATCTGAATCAATATTTGGGCCAGAGACTTCATCATTCGCTGCCTCTTCACCATTCCAGTGAAGTCCCCGCCATACCGTGAATGGATCGGGATCGGGATCGGAAGAGCCTTCAATATTGATGGCTAGGGAATAAGAAGGAGTCGCTTCACCCTGCAGATTAGGTCTTCGCCACATTGTCACTATGGCTGTAAAAGAACCAGATTCGATGGGAGTTCCTGAGATGAAGCCCAGCCGAGTTCCCGAATCGAACCCATGTTCCAGCCCGGCGGGAAGCCCGGTGACGGTACAAGATCCAGGGTTATGTCCATCGGTTATGGTAAAGGCCCAGTTGAAAGCTTCTTCGACCTTGCCCTCAGCAGAATCGGTAAAAGTTCCGACGGGTTCCACCACGACAGATTGCCCGGAAAGACTGTGAGTTCCGGCAAAGCTCACGGTGAGTGGAGTCGCAATGCGAAGACTTACCGGAGAGGAGAATAAGGCTCCGAAGTGTTTAATGAACGGCAACCTTTGGGCAGTAACGGCAAGGGTACTTGTCAGAAGGTGGAGAGAGCGTTGGAAATGGATTTTGATCATCATAATTTGGGGTGGAAATGAGATTAATTACAGCCGCAGCCTCCGCCACCGACACCATTGCCGCCGTGAGAGGCTTCTCTCGAAAAATACATATGGTCGCTCATCGCATCTCCTAGGGGGGAGCGATCTGGCCTCATGACTTTGGCGGCAAGATGTCCGCGTTGATCCTTGGGAACCGTGGCGCAGGAAGACAGGCCAAGCATGGATGTGAGGGCTAGCAGTAAACGAAACATCATGGGGAGAGCTGGTTAGTTGTTAAGGAGGTGGCGATGAAGGTTTTGAGAGAATAGATTCTTATCCTGAGTTTGAAGTAGGCCATGAGTATCAAGGTGTCTTTCAATCTCGGAGAGTGCTTTTTGGCCTCCTATCAGACACGAAATGGTGGAAAGAATACCGGCTGTGAGACAATCATTGGCGAGGCAGGTCACTGAAAGAGTGTCATTTTGAACGGGCTGGCCTGAGCAGGAATCGATGATATGACCATATTTTTTTCCACAGATACGGCGAAAGCGGCGCCCATTCCCTGACGTTGCAAGGGCTTGCCCTGATAAAGCCAGTCGATAAAGCGGGGTATCTGTTAGGCGAGCATCTTCAACTCCGACGACCCAATAATCACCCTGAGGTGGAGAACCGAGGGTCGCAACATCACGTCCCAGATCGACCAAAGCAGATTGGATATCGTATTGACGGGCCAATTGAATCAATTGATCCACGGCATATTCTTTTCCGAAACCTCCAATCTCAAGTGCCATTCCTTTCTTTGGGAGATACACTTGTCCTGTTTGGTGCTCCACCTCTGGCCAGCCAACGAGGGAAAGGGTTTGTCGGAGTTCAGACTCGCTGGGCAATGAATCTCTTTTCACTGTCTCGTCCCAGAGTCTTGTAAGCGGGAAGGATGTTGGATCCAGAAGTCCGTTGCTGAAGTCGTAGGTGTATTTACAAAGTTGGATGATCTTATCTTGGGCTGGTGTCAGTTCTATCGGGTGCTGACCAGCTGCAGCATTAATCTTGCACAGTAAGCTGTCAGGGCGAAAGCGTGACCATGTGTTCTCAAACTCTCGAATCCAAGAAAGAGCAGCCGAACGATATTCTTTGGCTGCTTCAACCGACGATGTCCGATACTGCACGACGCATTGGGTCCCCAAAGCTCGGAAACTGAGCTTGAAGAGTCCGTTGGTGAGATTGGTTGCAGTCATTTTTAAAACGTCCATTGAGCCCCAAGGGATATGACATTGGCTGTCGGGAAAAAGATGTCCGGTGTGCGAGCATTACGGCCAGATATCTCATAGCGCTCTAGCTGGAGTTCCAGAGTCAGGGAGTCATTGAGCTCGTATGAAGCACTAAAGCCATAGGTGATGGCATCAAAAGCGGAGAGACGATAATCCGAAGAGTAAAAAGGACCGATTCCGTCATTACGCCCATGGCCGTCGATTCCCGAATTGGTGAGGGTAGGACGATAGTAATCTGCACCACTTTGTTGGTAGTAGCGGAAGTACGGAGTCACACTGAGTTTCGGATTCACTTGCTGAATCCACTTCAACTCGAAGGTGTGTCCCTCAAGATTATCGCTATTAGCAAAGAAACGATAGGAGCCACTCAGGGCGGCATCAATAGTAGGAAAATAGTGGCGTCCAGTAATTTTGGCGACCCAACGGTCCTGCTCTCTGGGACGATTTTCTGGCTCAGTAAAGGTATCAGTCACAGGGAAAGAACCAAATGGGGTCGTTACAGTGCGGGTTGTGGTCTGTGAGATACGACGGTAGGGGTCAGCGAGATACCCTTCAGAATGACCGTAGCCCAGTGTCAGATCCAAAATGGTGCGTGTGTTGATCAGCTGTGAGACCCCGAGTGTCAGCTCATAGGTATCTTTATTCCGGTCATCCAGAATTGTAGTGAACGGAGTTGCTCTCACTTCATCGAAGCCAAAGGAAGCTCCCGCAGTGATCGTGGTATTTTTCTCAAAAAGCTCTGCCTGCCACTTTAGAGATACGGTATTCGAGACGTAGTCTTCTTCAGTACTGTGAGCGTATTCAAAGGAGAGAGTATGATCGTTTATTTCGTGTTCCAGAGTTACCACCGCCACTTTACGCTCGTCTTCAATGTGCTGGAATTCCCATTCTAGATCCTCCAATGGAGTATCGGCAGGAGCATCTTCATGGCTACCCACTGGGGTCATCCCGCTTAGGCTATCGATGGCCAAACGAAGCCCGAGAGCCGTATTCTCAGTAAGTCCGTATTTGAAATCTAAGTAATGTGATTCAACATCAATCCGCCCCCCTTCTTCATCGTATAACTGCGAACGAAGACGTAAAACATCCTGCGCATTCCCCTTACCAAGAGCCAGAAACGAGGCGGAAGGAAGAAGGAGCTGAGTTGAGAAGCGGGAAATCTTAGAACCTAGCATAGAGATATTATTGAGATGTTAGGCGAAGCCTGATGAAAAGACTGTTGATGTCTTGTGGCAGAAGCACCTGCGCTTGCATCATCTCCATCGAAGATGTCATTCCTATCGATTGGAGCGGGATTGGAGACCAACCTCCTAGGGTGTCACTGATTTCAGCATCATAAATGACATCCCCCAAACCAATCGGTCGCTCAAATGAAAGAGTCATGACGCCTGCATCAAGGCGAGTTGCTGTCGGAGACTCATTGACAACATTCGGGTCTGTTCCGAGAGCGTATTCTGCAAAGTTACTGAGCCCATCACCATCAGCGTCGAAGTTCTCCGCAGCTTCTCCTGCGGTAACTTGTTCGGAAGAAAACTGAGTGCCTTGCCATGAGGAGAAAGCAATGTCGCCAGAGAGTGTTATGCTATCGACATACCAGCCTGCACTAGCTGTGCTGGAGTTCGTCGCCAAGCTCCAACGAAGCTGCAAGGAAGAACCGGAAAATTTCGCCGTGTCATCGAGATTGATCCGCGCTTCCACAAACCCGCCGCTAGTTCCAGACCATACCTGCAAGCCGGAAAAGTCACTTCGTCCAGATGGGTTGCCACTGCTGGAGATTATGGTGTTATAACCTCCACTGGCGAAACTCACTCCAGAGTTCGTATCAGTCACATCAAACCACGCACCTCCATCAAGGGAAAACTCCAAACGTCCTCCATCTTGAGAAGACTGAAGAGAATAGTTATGCCAGAAACTCAGTTGAAGATTAGTCGCATGAGGTGAGATTGGGATCGCAGGTGAAATAAGGCTTGTCGTTGTTTTAGAAGCTGGGCCAGAAATAAAATATGAGCTTGAGGGAGATTGGCTGAGAGCATTTGTTACCGCCCACGAATGGCTCCCTGTGCTTGCTGATGAGGACCACCCTCTAGGGGCACTGTCAAAATTTTCTCTCCAGAGAGGAGCGTAGATTCTGAGTGCTTGGTTCAGAGTTACGTTTTGAGAATCTGGATTGGTGATCGTGAGATCCCACAATCCGAGAGCTGTATTCCTGAGATCGAATTGACAGTTCAGATTTCCGTTGGCGAGTTGTATGTTTGACGCGGTGATGTCGGGATACCCTTCGCGACTGAGTTTTACGGATGCCGTTGCGAAAAGATTGGTCCCACTCACAGTGAGTGTTGTGGTCTCCTGAATACTGGAACTCGGACTAACTTCGGTAATGGAGGGAGGCGGAATTTCTGAAGAAGCACCGGAGAGAATCAGTCCGAACTCCTGAGTATTATTTGTCAGCGCTCCAGAATAAGTCACCTCCACTTGATAGGTTCCGGCTGCCGGTGGCGCAGAAATGAGTACCTGTTCGACGTTATCGGTGTTGTTCACCCCCGTAGTCGCCGGGCTATTCATGGAAGCCTCGGTCCATGTTCCTACGAAAGGCATCACAAAAGGGAAATACTCTGTGTCACCCGGAGCGATGATTTTCAGATTCAGATTATTTACTAGCCGAGGAGTTCGTGAATCAGAACTGGAGGTCGGTGTTCCTGCAGGATCAGTCCAGCACAAGGTCGCCCGAATGGGAGAACTGCCATCCCAGGTAAAACTGCGTGAGTATGTTGCGTTGGAGGTCGTCACTCCTGCTTCGGTGAGCAACTCTCGCTCGGGATAAAGTTTGTGATTCGAGATGAGATCAGCAGCCTCTTTTGCATCAACAAGTCCCCAACCGTATTTGTAATCAGGACCGACATTTCCGCGGTCATCAGCAGTGTGGATAAGAAGAGCTTTCAAGGTGCTAGAACGCATCGCTCCGCCAGAAAAAAGATTGGCATACTGTTCAACTAGCAGAGCTGCTGATCCAGTGGTGTTCGGAGTGGACATACTCGTTCCCCAAAATGAACCGTAGGCAGTGTCACTCCCTGCCAGCGGGGAATAGACCGCTTCACCATTTGCGACGAGGTCAGGCTTGATGCGACCGTCATCCGTAGGTCCCCAACAAGAGAAACTGCTCACGTTGGCTTTCGAGGGATCTCTTATGCCAGATGTCACCGCATCAGAGGCAGAACCCACGGTGACGACATTTTTAGCCACTGCCGCAAAGGCAATCGTTTCAAATCCACCTCGATATTGCCCGTCTCCTGTCGGGTGTTGAGTGGTATCAAAGGCGACTACCGTTTCATTACCGGGCGAGAGGGCCACCAATTGTCCATTACTTGGGTTATCCGTGCGGTCATTGCCAGCACTGCGAAAAATCAGATAATATGGTGCACTGTAGGCCAAGGCATCATGATCTTGGGCAACCGGGTGGTAGCGGCCATAATCCTGCTCAAAAGAAGAGGAGCCGGTTCCATCTCCCCACCATTCCCAGACTCGTGTCCCGTTATTTACGAAGTTCCATCCTGTCACGAAATTGTAGCTGTGATTGGATAGATAGATTTTGTCGACTTGGCCCGGAGCAGTCGCAGCTCTAGCAGTCATTTCGGTAAGATCACCATTCCAGTCATAGCTATCAACCGTTGCGAGAGGAGCCATTCCTTTGGCAGTTGGAGAAGCTCCGGCGGCGGCAATCGTTCCTCCTACGTGCGTGGCATGATCGTCAAAACCAGCGCCATCCATGATTGAAAACCTGGTTCCAAATTCCTGATGGCTTGTGCGAGCTCCTCCTCCATCCCAAAGGCCCACCGTGATCCCGCTACCCTCAACGCTATGGGTGACTCGTACGAGATCGGCCCCTGTGGAGATGGCAGCATTAACATTAGAGGTGGTAAAGTAGGTGGGCAGATCTCCCTCAAAATCGGTCACTTCTTGGACGACTCCATTAGCGTGAGTAATCCGAATTGGAAGACCCAGGCCCTGGGCCCGTGCCCTCGCGATTCCACGCCTTCTTTCCGAAGCAGCTTTTAAGGAGGCCACGATTTGAGCGCGCGAGTCCGGATCATCCAAGCCAGCCCCAGGTTGGGCCAAGAGATCAGAGAGGCTATCTTGGCCTAAAATTGGGAATGAGATGAACGAGTAAAAAAGAGCTCCGATAAGTAAGGTGCGCCGTTGTTTCATTGTGTCGCTTGAACAGACCAGTTGTTGAGATAACCTGTGACAAAAAATCTATTCTGGGTTTCAAGTAGTTTGACGCAAAAAAGATCTATTCCACTACACTTAAATAAGCTGTCTTTGGTCTAGTGGATTCAGGAGTGCCTCCGAAAGCCACATTTCTGAAAAGAGCCTCAGATTGTTCCATCTCAGTGTTGCCAGAGAGCCTGATGAATTTATTCAACAGACTTCTCTGACGCCTCGATCTGAAAAAAATCTGAAGCTATTTTCCGATCGAAAGCAGGTTTCCGGATGTGCCATTAGGAATTTTTCTTTGCGGCCTTTTTAGCTGCTTTCTTCGCCACTTTTTTCACTGCGGCGGCGACTTTTTTGGTCACGGGCACCTTGGCTACTGGCTCTTTCGCTGGCGGCGGCGGCGCTAGGTCATCATCGTTTCCACCATGGCTGAGAATGAACTGAAGATCTTCTACCCCGAGGTTTGAGGCAAAGCCTTCATCTCCGAGGATGTTAGTGACCAGGGCAGTTTTCTGATGCTGAAGAATGCGAATCTTTTCTTCGACCGAATCCCGTGTGAGGAGGCGATACGCGATGACCTTATTCTTCTGACCAATTCGGTGCGTCCGGTCAATGGCTTGGTTTTCCACCGCCGGGTTCCACCATGGATCATAGAGGATGACGTAGGATGCGGAGGTGAGGTTAAGGCCTGCTCCACCAGCTTTAAGGGAGAGAAGAAAGACCGATGGGTCTTTGGTTGTCTGGAATTTCTCGATCTCACCTTTACGATCTTTCGTTTGACCTGTGAGGTAGTTGAAGGTGCGACTTTCGACTTCGAGACGGGTCTTAATGATGTCGAGCATCGAGACGAATTGAGAGAAGACGAGAACTTTGTGTCCTTCCTCACGAAGTTGGTCGAGGAGGTAGAACAGGGCGTTCATTTTGGCACTTTCTTCTTTGAGGAACTTTGGATCAATGAGGCCAGGGTGACAGCAAATTTGACGTAAGCGCATCAGACCTTGCAGAATAGCGAAGGAGTTCTTTTTGACCGCTTCATCAGAGTCTAATCCAAGAAGGGCCTTCTGAATGCGTTTGAGTTCAGCTTTATAGAGTTCTTCTTGAATGCCTTCCATGGCAGCAAAGACTTCCTCTTCGGTCCGAGGTGGAAGATCTTTCGCGACCTGGCTCTTGGTGCGGCGCAGGAGGAAGGGGCGCAAGCGGGCGGCGAGGCGATTTTGGCTGGAAGGATCTTTCCGTTTATCAAAGCGTCGTTTGAAGTAAGCACGGGTTCCGAGGACCCCGGGCATGGCGAAGGCCATGAGAGACCACATATCCATCAGGCGGTTCTCAATCGGAGTTCCGGTGAGGACCAAGCGGTTTTCCGCATCGAGTTCGCGGGCGCATTTCGCGGCTTTTGAATCGGGGTTTTTAATCTGCTGTCCTTCATCAAGGATGACGGTTAACCAGCGGATTTTGTTCAGCTCCTCTCCACAGACCCGGAGTTGGGCGTAGTTGAGGACTAAAATATCGAGCACGTTCTTGACTTCATCGATGTCGAGATCGTCCCGGGTCCGGAGGACTTTGACTTTGAGTTCAGGGGCAAATTTTCCAGCCTCGGTAGCCCATACATCAAGGACAGATTTGGGACAGACGACGAGCGCGGGGCCGAGTTTTCTATCACCTTTCTTTGCGTTCTCTTTGGTGAATTTCCGCAACCAGAGAATGTAGGTAATACTTTGAATGGTTTTACCGAGTCCCATGTCATCGGCCAAAATCCCGCCAAATCCATTGGTGGAGAGATAAGCGAGGAACTGGAATCCTTCGACCTGATAGGGGCGTAGGGTTGCATTGAGAGAGGAAGGAACATCGGGTTTGACTTCGATTTCGATGTCGCGGGCGCGATCTTTGATGCGCTTCCAAGCTTTTGGATCAAAGACCTCTGCGGCCTTCGGATCGGCGAGCTGCATTGCGTGCATGCGGTGAGTCTCACCCGAGAGGTCAAAGGGATCGAGACCAAGGCGGGTGACGGCATCACGCTGCTCCGGATCGAGTTTGATCTCTAGGCGCATCCATGAGCCATCGTCCATCCGGACGTAGCCACCGCGGGCAGCGACAAGTTGGCGAATCTGCGCTTTGGAGAGATTGACGCCTTCGACATCAATGACGACTCGGAGGTCGAACCAATCGATTTCCTGATTCACGACTTCGAAGCGGATCGCGGCGGTGACAGGGTCTGCGAGGATCGTTTTCAGGCGATCCTCGATATCGAGCTCAAGAAATTCAGGCATTTTCTCGATCCATTCGGCAAATTTTTCGGGAAATTGCTTCGTGATTCGAGTTTTGAATGCTTCGAGTTTTTCGTCATAGGTCAGTCCCATTTCCGTGAGGATATCGGGGACGGGGTAGAGTTTTTCCCGCGCAAAACGGAGGAGTGCTTTTCCTTTTACCGGTTTTTGTTCAACAAGATCCCAGCCTCCTTTGATGAGCTTCTCGATGCGACGTTCTTTTGCTTCGAAGGCTTTGACATCGATGATGAGGTGTTCTGTTTCGGCGGCGGTGAGGCCTTGTTCGACCCACATTTTAAAGTTCGGGAAGAGGTCGAGATCGGTGACCCGCTTCTTCATGGATGTCGGCAGGCTGGCGCCGATTTTGCGTAAAAACTCCACTCCTTCTAGGCTGTCGATGACAGACTTAGGAATGGTATAGCGCGGCATGATTTCCGTCTCTTCAAGCCAGCGGGAAGGTCCAGGGAATACCGTTTCGTCGGATTGATAAAGTTCAGTCCGGCCTGGGAGAAGGCGGACGGAGTGAGAGACGTTTTCACCAGATTGCGTCACAAGTTGCAGGGCGAAGGAATTGGGATCGATGGGATCATCTTCG
>CALGLJ010000011.1 GCA_937930235.1 uncultured Verrucomicrobiales bacterium
AAGATGATCTAAAATAGATACCGTAAGCACTTGTTGACCTGCTCTTAGGATGTTGTAAATTCTCTCCAAGATTTTGTTTTCCCACCCGCGATGGATTTGGAACTCTGGGACCCAATTTGGGTTTCGAGTCCTTGTCCTTGCTTTTTGAAAATCCACCATTAAATGCATCTCATGATCCACCGAACTATTATCCAACTTGTTATCCCCTTCTTTCTCGTTTCTCTATTGCCTGGGAAGGAGAAGGCGCCAGAAAAGGAAGCGAAACAACTGCACCCCGAGCAGCCGATGCTCTGGGTGGTTGAAGGAAAGAAGCTGACAAAGCCGGCCTATTTGTTTGGGACTTTGCACCGCAAGGATCCCGAGATTGTCGCCTTACACCCTTTGGTAGAAAAAGCATTTAAGGAAGCCGAGGTTTTTCACAATGAGACAAAAGGTGATGCTAAAGCAGGGTTAGCGGTCGCTTTGCACATGGTGCGGAGAGACGGGAAAAGTCTGGACGAATCACTCGGCAAGGCCCGCGCTAAGAAGTTCCATGACATTGTCAATGAGCTCAAACCTGGTTCGAGTACGAAAGCGCTCCAGCGTTACAAGACTTGGGCGGCAGCGGTCGGAGTGCTGGGCTTGGTCACTCCTGACAAGAAGAAAGCCAAAAAGGCTCCGCTAAAAGGTCTGACTCTTGATCGTACACTCGCGACTCGGGCACAGGATAATGAAATTGAAATCCTTCCTCTTGGGACGCAGAAAAGTGAGTTATCCTTTTTTGATGCTCTTACGGAGGAGGAGCAAATCGCGATGCTGTTTTCTTTTTTAGAAAATGCGCAAACGTCCGCCAAAAAAGAGGAGGAAGCTGATGACAGTCAGCTCGAGTTATACCGCAGTGGGGATGCGGAGGGTTTTGCCCAGCGTAATCGCTTTGACCCTACCGATTTTATAACAGAGGAAGGGCGAGCCTTCGGGAAGCGTTTTCACAACTACATGGTGACCGAGAGGAGTAAAACAATGGCGGAAGCGATCCTCAAACATCTCAAGACCAACCCAGATAAGACTCGTTTCGTGGCGGTAGGGGTAGGACATTTTGTGGGCGATGACAGTATTAATAAAATTCTGGAGAAGGAGGGCTTCACGGTCTCCCGCGTGCGGGCCAAGGTGGCGGCGCCAAGTCGATAGCCCCAGGGCCCATTTAAACCCGTTCAGGTAATTTTATTTGCGGCTGAGTCCCATTATGTCTCGGTCAGAATGAGCTGAAAGCCCCCCTGAAAACCTCGTTTCTAAAAAAATAGCCTCAGATTATTTCTTGGTCACGATGCCAAAGAAGGATCGTTTTTTTGCTTTCTTCTTCGATTTCACTCCTCGGGTAGCAACGAGAGTTTTCTGAGTTGGTTTCTTTTTTTTCAGATTTTTCAGAGAAACGGCCGAGGGGAGACGGGAGCGAGCCACGCTGGATGCGGAGTATTGACTAGGAAGAAGTTTGGTTTTGCTCTTACCCGAAAAAGAACCACTTTCAAGGTCTGGAAATCCTAGCGTGGTGGAAATTCCGCCGGGATTATTCCCATCGCTAGGGCGGATGACCCGGCCTTGTAAAATAGTTCTCGGCGAGGTCACCAGATTCCCTTCGATGACAGAGTTGGGAGAAAGAGAGTGCAGGATCTGGGTTCCTGCCGTGAGGGAAATCTCGTTACCGGTAATGCGGCCTTGATTGCTCAAAAAGCCTTCCGAGTAGATCTCGATTGAGGGGGCTTGAATGAGGCCGCGCGTATCAACTCGAGTTCTGGGGTTCGAATTGGGGGACGACGGGATTTGAAATTCTGGACCTGTGAGGGTGTCTGATCCAGTGGCGATGAGGGTGACCTGTCCTTGTGAGGCTCTTAAATTTCCTGTCACTTGGAGATTCCCCCCGAGTATTAAGGCGTTGTTTTCCGAGGCCGTGACGGTGGCGGTGCGACCAAGAATGACGCTTTCGCCTCGGCCATTTCCTCGAAATTGATTGGGTCCAACTTCTGGCAATGCGCTGAATATGAGGGAGGGCGCGGTCACTCTGCCCGTGACGAAAATTCCAGAAGACGAGATGATGGTCAATGGCCCATCGGCAGTAAGATCTCCAGCAATGGTGCTTCTTCTGGTAGAGAGATGGCGGCTCGTAAATGGACCAGAGATTCTCAACGAACCGCTCGCTGGGACATCAAAGGTTTCCCATAAAAATTCCGCATCCGCAGATAAGGTGATTTGCGTATTTCCCCCTGCAGACTGACAACTGAAATGATCTGCGGTATTGAGAGGGCATTGCGCTCCGAGGACGCTGGGGAACAAAGCCATGAATAAAAGCCGCATGGCTCTACCATCGCAAAAATCCGCTCTCAATGTCAGAAAAAAGTCATTTTATGGTAAAAATGAACCTGTCAGGGAATCTTCTCTTCCGTTATTATCACGGACGTGATCAATGCTCCAATAGCAGGCTGGCTCGATTTGCTATGGGAAGCCGTATGCCTCCGAGCCGCGCGCCCCATTCCTGGGATTTTACTTGATCAGAAAGGGATTTCTACCGTCGCCAAAGCTATCTTCGCCGATTTTTTAGAATCAGGAGGGACGCCGGAAGCGAATTTACAGGCGATGCTAACGGTCTTATCTCATCCCGTGAAAAAGAGAGCGCTGACGTATGTTGCGGCTTGCCGAAAAGATCATCCCGATCTCTTACGGGATCCCCAGAAAGCGCTTTGGGAGAAGAACCCCGCTTTCCCAGATCTCATTCTGCGCGGGCCGGCAGGACAGCTGAGCCACCCTGACTGGAATATCGCCGAGCCAGTCTTATGGCATCGTGCCGCTCCCATTTACCGGCGCATGAATATCAGCGAGAATGACGCCCGAGATGTCTATGCCGAGACCGTGGCTGATTTCTTAAGAGCACGACCGGAGGAGACATGCCCCATGCGGCAGATGCTCGTCTTTGAAGAGCTCCCACGCCTCTTCGCGGTGATTGCAGAAAGACGAGCCATTTCATGGATTCGCAAGCAAACGACGCTGAAAATGCAACCCAACCAAAATGGATTTTCTCTTGATGATCCAGACTCAGGATTGGCCGCCCGCCTTCAGCAGCCTCGGCCACTCGCCATCGAAGACCCTCTAGCCAATATCCACTTCGACCAAATTCGAGAGACTTGTCGCAGTGCTTTGAGCGATTTTGAATGGCATCTCATCGAGATCTTATTTGTGGAAGGGAACGAAACGCGGGAGGAATTGATAGCTCACGATTGGGTCTTGGAGGAACTCAAAGTAGATTTCAGCTCTTCCCGCTCAACGAAGCTGCGCCGTCTCAATGTCGTGATTGCAGACGCTCTTTCATCCTTGGGACAAGCACTTGAAGAAGTAGATTGATCGATTTTTTGACATTACCTATCTAAAAGAGCGATTCACCACATGAGTATGACCAATAAAGCACAACCCGACCACAGCCAGGAGGCTGCTCAAATTCGCGAGGAACTCCGTGGACGTGAAGATGCTTTACTCGCTCTCGATCACCTCGCTCGCGAAGAGCAAGCGGATGTTGCTCTTCCCCCAGTCCCAGAAGACCTCCGCGAACAATGGAAAGAGCGCTATGGGGAGGCTTCTAAAAAAACAACTCCTCCAGAAGAAGCCACGACGCATCAAAGCTATAACATTTGGGGACTCGGCAGCATGGCCACCATCGCGGCGGTCGCGATGTTCCTCATCATTCGCAACGGAGGCCCGGAACCGCTCGATTCGGATCAACCATTTGGCCCGGAGATCATGCGCGGAGGGGGGACGTTTTCAGCCACGCCAGAGACCGTCACCATTTTCATTGCCAGTGATCAGGTGAGCTACCAAGACATGATTCCAACCCGAAAAGCGGGGCTTATTCTGGAGGCAAAAGATGAAGAAGATGTCCAGCGTGTCTTAATGCAGCATCAGCTCAACAATGCCATACTCGTGAATGCCGCAACCGGGATGCTCTTTCCCATCCCCGGAGAAACTGGCGATGAAATTCAACTGATCGCAAATCCCAAATCAGCCGACCAGTATGACTTTGGTGAAGCGATCGATGCCTTCCTAAGTCAATGATTCGTGGAGTCTCTCTCGCCCTCTGGACTGCCGTCATCCTGACGGCCCATGCCATCGGGAGCATATCGGTCACGCTTTCCTCAAAGAACCATCCCGTACCAGAGCGGGAAGCACTGATTCAAAAACTGGCCAACTCTCCCACTCCTGATGACGCCGCCGATGCCGTGCTCATTCATTTCAACACCCATGGATTTCCTGCCGTCGGAGTCGAAGTGGAAGACCATGCTCACGAACGACACGTCATCATTGATGTCTCCCGTTTCGATCAAATCTGGCTCAGTGACGGCCCGGAGCGCACAAAAAAAATCGCGACGGATTTGTTCCAAAACCTGAGTGGCCGATTCGTCAATCAGCAGGAACTCGATGCCATGCTCGCGAGTTTCCACGCCAATCCCCTGCACCGGGTCGTGCCCAGTTTACAACTCAATGAAACGGGCACTGAGGTAAATGCTTTACTGAAAATCGAGCAATCTGAACCTCATCGCTTCTCAGCAGGGTTCCACGACCAAGGAGCAAATCCTCTTCCGCGAGAACGTTTCTGGTTTCAAGCTCAGTTCTCTGACCTCTGGCCGAGGACGTCATCCCTCAGCTCAGCACGCATCACGATCTCTCCAGATCCATCTGATTTTTATGCCCTTCAACTGAATTCGCGTTTTTTCTTAAACAACGGTCAGGAAACAAATTTCTCCCTAGCATACTCGGGAGCTTCCCAAGGTGGATCCCCATCATTTGACGCCTATACTTTTCAAGCTGCCGGACATTGGAAAAGTAAGAAACATCTCGTAAAAGATTGGACTTACCGAACGCAACTCGGACTTTCCTACCGGCGCACAAATAACGCCCTCGAGTTTGGATTCGGTAACGTTCAAGGATTGGCCGATGTTTTTCAAATTCATGCCGGTCAGGAATGGGAACGACGCTCCTCAAAGAGCCTCACTCAAATAGGAACTCATCTCACCCTCTCTCCGGGGGGGGACGACCAGGGGCACAACTCCCTCCGGAGCGGAGCTCGTTCAAGATACGCGCTCCTCAGAACGCACCTTAGACATCGTCACACCTTGGCCGATCAATGGGATTTGATTGCAACTTTTGGAGGCCAGTGGAGCAGCGATCCCCTCATTCAAGGGGATCAAATCGCCTTGGGAGGAGCGGGAGGATTGCGTGGCCTCAGCGAGCAATTTGGCCTCGGGGATCGAGGATTCATCAGCGGTTTGGAGCTACTCACTCCCGTGATCCAATTTCCGAGAGGGTGGAAGGTGCGCCCCTCATTCTTTCTCCAAGGCGGGCAGACTGACGACCTCGTAGATGATACGAAAACAGATGGCCTCAGCACGGGGATTGGTTTACAATTTGGAAATGAAGCGCAACTGAGAGCATCGATCCACGCCGGATGGAGGCTCGATCAAGGAGGAAATGAACTGCACTCACAACTCACTTGGACCTTTTAAATCTTACTGATGAAACCATTTCTCATCTTCTTATTCCTCAGCGCTGGATTCTTACAGGCCCAAACGCGCTACATCATCTCGGTGCGGGGAGAAGATAATTTCGCAAGCAGAATTGAAGAAGAACTCCTCAGAATTCAAAACCCTGTACTCGTATTTCAGCGCGAACGAGGACTTCAACGACCAGATCTTGGAATTAATATCTTAGCATTCTCTACCGAGGAACGAGAGATCAATCGAGTGGAGAACATTCTTTCAGCCTCACAATTTCAGAGGAACTTCATTTTTACTGAAGAACCACGCTGCCGCCTAACCAGTGGGTTAACTACCTCCGGCGGCATCGTAGCAAATCCTACCGTGCCGAACCTCCCCTTGGATGATCTGGTTCCACAAGAAGTGATCACCCCTTTACAAGGCGCATTAACTGCAGATGTCCTCGTGGACATCATGGGCACAGGCATCGATCAGCAACATCCTGCCCTGAGCGGTCTACATTTTGAACCCCCACTCTCAGTCATCCTCACCGGATCTGGCACTCTCCCAGGAGACTTCGACTACCACGATCATGAGACGCGCATCGCTGGGTGCATCGCAGGTCGGTCTTCAGGCCTCCTAACACGTCTCGGCACTCGTCAACAGGCACGCTATCGTTCTGTATTATTTTATGATCAACCCAGCGTCATCGGCCCCGTGGCCTACCTCACTGATTGTCTCGCCGCAGTTGCAGAAATCCTCGATCAACACGATCAACGCACCGATGTCGCTTATTTAAAAAACCACGCCGCAGTCGTCTGCTTCGCTCATAGTTTGGAGTCACCTAACACCCGGGTAGGTGCTTTGGACATTATTTTTGAACAACTTTGGGAAGCAGGAATCTTCACCTCCATCTCTGCAGGGAATGATGCCATTGCCGCCGCCGCAATCTCACCAGCAGGATCAGGAGAATGGATTTCATACCATGTGGATGGCACCCCGACTTCACCAGTCAGCAATACAAACCTATGGCCTCCCACCGGGTCAACGACTTACACAACCTACGATCTCCCAACTCCAAGTACGACCATGGTCGGATTTCAAGCGGACTTCATGGCCTCTGACTATCACATCAAATCCGGCGCCCAAAATTGCGGACCCATCATCGGCCTCTGGCACAACTCAAATCAAAACACTTCGAATCCTTTAGGCCTAGGAACCCCTACTGGGAATACCGGGGTCGACCTCATCGCCCCAGGTGAGAATATCAACTTCCCCTCCACCGAAATTCAAGCCACCAGCACCGCGATTCCTGATGTGGTCATTAATGGAACAGGGTATCTAGTTGAACGCGGCTATCGAACGGGGAGTGGAAGCAGCTACAGCGCCGCATTTACGGCGGCGCTTGCCACTCGTATTCTGCAACTGCGCCCTTGGGCCAGCCCCTCTCAAATCCGCGAAGTCATCCTCAATAGCACCACGCCGGCAAACTCCTATCAATCGCTCACCATTCCTAATTTCAATAATCTACCCGCGATGGCGCTCAGCTACGCTCGGTGGATCGCGCGATACAATCAGATCGCTGATGCAG
Source organism: uncultured Verrucomicrobiales bacterium (assembly GCA_937930235.1). Lineage (GTDB taxonomy): Bacteria > Verrucomicrobiota > Verrucomicrobiia > Verrucomicrobiales > Akkermansiaceae > SW10. The sequence continues at coordinate 7,084 of CALGLJ010000011.1, forward strand.
GCCCATTTCCTACCGGCTTAGGGACAAAAATGGATGACCCAGATCAAGACGGAGTAGTCAATCTGGTTGAATATTTCTGTGGCATGGACCCCCGAATCAAAGATGACCAACATGCGCCGACTCTCAGGGTGAATCAAAATTTTTCTCAACTGACGGTCAAAATGCAACTAGCGGAATACCTCGATTCTACAAACGAAGTGGACTGGGAGCTTCAAGTCTCTGAAGACCTCGAGAACTGGGTAGGAATCGGAAAAGGCCTCACCACCCTCGCGGCGGAAACTCCATCCAATGGAGACGGCCGAAATCTTACCGCCACACTGGACATCACAGGTGAGAATGACATTTATCCGAAGCGCTTTTACCGTGTGAGAGTGTTCACCACCCCATAGTTTCGTGATCAAACTCTGGCTCTTTGTCCTCCTCTCTCTTCCCGTTTTTTCTCAAACAAGACAGGACGCTCTGAAGCTCGCTCACACAGCCACCCAGCAACTCACAAACTCTCCTCATGAAGCCGCAGCGACCGCCGAAAAAGCCTACACCACGCTGCAATCTCTGAATGCACCGGCTCCTGAAGATCTTGCTGCCTGCGCTGGTCTCACCGCCCGCGCATTGCGTTTAGCAAAGAAAACAGATCAGGCACGTTCGTGGTTTCGAATCGCGATTCAACTGACAAACTCCCCTAGCCTCCGTGCCGAACTCGCAGATCTCCTGATGCGGGAAGGCGAATTGGCCGCAGCTCGGCAAGCCCTTGCTTCACCGCCCCACACGCCGCACGCACAGTGGCGGCAAACTTCCGCCAAACTCTTCCTCACATGCGGACTTCCTAAAAAAGCAGCCGCAGAAATCGAACTCGCACTCACTGCGCTTGAGAAAGATGACTTTAGCAATCATGCCGCCCTTCATGTCGATGCCGCCGGAATCGCCCTGCGTCAAAATCAATCACCCACAATCCATCTGGAAAAAGCCGAATTTTTTCTCAAAAAAACAGCAACTCCCGATCCAGAAATTCTCTCCGCTTACATTTCGGTCGCCGCTCAAAATCCCGCGCTTCAGCCCGCAGAAGCTCTCACCCTGCTCCAAGGTATTCCCTTATCTGATCTTCCAGAGGATGCCCGCCTCACCTTTTCTGTCACTCTCGCCGAAGCTGCAGCTAGGGCCCAAATGCCAGAACTGGTGACCCAATATTTAAAAAACATCCACCTTCCTGATGATCACCCCCTCCTTGCTCGCTCCCTCGCGCTCCAAGGCGATCCACGAAGCTCGGAGGTCGCACTCCGTTGGCTCGAAAAATCTGACCTCACCGATCCAGAAATCCTCCTCGGCCTGCAGCGCACCGTCGATCCGATTTCCCCGCTCATCGGGGGCTCGCTCGATACCCTCGCTAAAACTGCTCTCATTTCCCAAAATTTTGCCCTTCGTAAAAAACTCCAAGGCCGCATTCAGGCGCCAAAATCTCAAACCATTCTTTATCTCATTTACGAAAAAGAATTCACCCAACACTACGCCGCCCTCCTCTTCACCTCCGAAATCAAATGGATTCCTCTCGGGCCGACTGATCAAATCCATCAACGCATCGCGTCCACCATCGAAACGGCCGAACGAACTCTCGCCGAAGCCCCTCTCGGAGCCACCCTTCCGGTACGTCTCACCCAACTTTGGAAATCAATCTGGCAGCCTCTTTCTCCCCACCTCGATTTCACGAAGCCACTGTATATCGCCCCTGCCGGAATGCTGCATAACATTCCTTGGGCCATCTTGAGAGATCGTGATGGTCGTTACCTCTGCCAACACTTCGCTCAAGTTCGCATTCTCTCACTTACTGGTGAATTCCCAAACATCAGCCCCGGAACGCAGCCTCTTTTTTGCGGCACCAGTATGCCTCCCCGCACCATGCCCGATCTCCCTCCCCTTCCCGGAGTGATCAGCGAGCTCGCATCCCTCACCCAAAATCCGTTGCTCAATCCCACCAAAGATCAACTCATGAGAGCGATGAAAAAACGCCCAAAAATGATCCATCTTGCAGGCCATGGTTTCGTCAATGATCACGGCGATTTCCACGCAGGACTGGCGCTCAAAGATGACATCCTCTACGCGCGCGATATTGTGAAACTCGACCTTTCTTCAACTCAACTCGTCACCCTCTCGGCATGTCGCGGCGGCATCGGCCAGAATGAAGTGGGGGGAAATTGGTCCAGCCTTCGCAGAAGCTTTATCGCAGCTGGGGTCCCCGCAGTCATGGCGGCACAATGGCGGGTGCGAGACGATGAACTCCCCATTTTCATGAAGCAATTCTATCAGAATCTCACCCAATCTTCCCCATCAGATAGCCTCTGGTCTCTTCAAAAACAATGGCTCGAAGACCCAAGCAAAGGTTCGGAAAACGTCCGCGTCGCATCCGCCGGAGCATGGGTCTTGGAAGAACGAGAATGAAAAGACTCTTGGAGTATTTTTCAGAACCGTCCTGCTATTTTTTTGGCTCTTCTTTAAGAAAATCAGGAAGCTCAGGAATGTCATTGTTCTCGATGACAACTTGATCGCTGAATTGAATATCAAAGAGCTTATCATTGAGACCGCGGCGCGGATATTCTTGAGAATACTGCACTTTATTATTTCTAATCGTGAGACCCTCTACCGAGAATGTTCTGACAATTGCCGTCCGATCAAAGAGAATAAAGGTATTATCTTCGATGGTGATATTTTTGTTATAGCGGCTCGTTGATTTGAATTCCTCATCAATGCCAGCTCGTACTTCGATGACACCGGTCCCCCATTGCAATGGACCAAAATTCCCATTTTCAAACACATTACGTCGAATCGTGCAATCACGCACCCCGCCCTGCTCATACCAAAAACGAGCATCACTCTCGAAAAGAATGGCCGTTCCCGGGACATGGAAATGGTTATCCTCAATGACCGTTTTACCGCGACAATTCAGCAGGAGTCCACGTGCCCGGTTACCGTGCATGCGGCAGTGATGAATATGAATTTCGGGATAATCCCGGATCTCAGCAATGGCATCTCCAATCGCAAAATCCTTGGGCAAAGCCTCCTGCATCGTCACTCGCGTATACTGCTTGTTGATGCGTTCAACCTGAGCCACTTTTCCTGTCCCGTAGGTCACTAGGCTCTTACTATTCACGAACTCCAACTCGTCATCAGGGTCCACAAAATCAATCCCATATTGCTGAGGGTGAATCATCGCGATGACGAATGTTTTGTCCCCTTCTTTTTTCATAATCCGAGCGTAGAGACCATGTAAGTTAGAGGGATCATCTTTCTGAACTTCAAAGTTGCAGTGGCCGATCTCGATCTTCCCGGTACAGTTGACGAAGTGAGTCGCATCGGCGGTGGCACTCAGAAGACGCCCGCTTCCTTCCCGAGCCATCGTCTGCATTTTATGAATCTTCACATTGTGACTGAGCTGAGCGATCAACGCCATCCCTCCTGCATGATGAACGGTCACATTCTCAATCACTGTGTCCTTAGAACGATCGATCACGATCCCTGGGTGTTCCCGGTGACTCGGCCCAAAGATGATTCGATTTCCAACTTTCCCGGTGAGTTTAGGGTCCATGATTCTCACGACCCCATCTTTCATTCTCTTGACCACCGCCGCAGGGCCGACCCAGAGGTCTCTCGCTAAATATGCAGGCTCTTTTTTTACCGGATCAAACTCCAGTGACCCTCCGTAAGGGAAGATCAGCTTTTTGGATTTGGTCGTTGTTTTACGTTCCTTACTTTTCTTCCCATCCGTAAAAACGAGGATGTTATTATTGATTCTATACGGGAACACTTTTGGATCGATTTTAATATCGAGCCCTTCCTCGGGATTCCCCACAATGGTCGCTTCACTATGAAAGGAGCGTTTAAAATCGAAGGCAAAGTTTTTGAGTGAGATCTTCTCGGAATCTCGTACGATGACGGGATTCATTTTACCATGGAACATGAATAAGGAGTTCCCCCCATCGATTTCCAGATTGTTAAATCCCTGAAGATTGAAAGCGATTTTTTTCAGCCCTTCATCATTGTTTGAGATGAAACAATAACGCTCATCAGCATAGTCCGGGAAAAAATTATAATTCCCCTGGGGAAAAGTCAGCTTGGTAGCGCCTTGAGCCTTGCACGCAGCCAAGGCTTTTTTCAAGGCGAGAGTGGTATCGGAACCATCCGGTTTACCGCCAAAGTCAGAAATAGATAGAGAACCCGCTCCGTGAAGAAGGCAGCCCCCGCATGCAAACGCGATTGTAATAAATGATTTCATGTGAGTTATATGAGTGAATGTGGTTCTACTAGAAACGTCGCTCGAAGCGAAGACCAAAGAGCGCAGGGTCACCAGGAGCACCTGCGGAGATTTGTGAATTGATAAAAGTGAAGTGATCTTCATCGAAGACATTACTTCCATAGAAAATAGCGCTCCAATCTTCCGTTTCATATCCAACCTGCGCATTCACAAGTTCGTAGCTTCCTTGGCGGAATGCAGCACTGTTGAGTTCGTCGAATTCACTAGCCCCAATCGCGCGTAAGGAAGATTGCACGAAGAATCCGTTTCCGAAGTCATAACGCAATCCGATACTCGCGGTGTATTCTGGAATAAACGGCACGGTATTCCCACTCAGGTCTCCCGTGGCACCCGGTCCGGTAAAGCGCTCAAACTCTGTTTCATTCCACCCAGCGCTCGCCTGCACGGTCAATTGCTCGGTCACTTGCCATCTGGCTTCCAATTCAATGCCGTATGCCGTGACCTCATCCGCATTGACTACGATAAAGTCCGTGCTGGTGAGCGAGGATCGGTTCAGTTGGTAATCATCGATCTGCTTATAATAGCCTTTCAGCTCCACTTCTAAATTTTCTGAAGAATGGCGTAGTCCAATTTCATTTTCCCAAGAACGCTCATCATCAAAGGCAATCGTGGTTGGATCATCACTAAAGGCGGTAAAACCTCTTGGTTTCACTCCAATAGAACTCCGCGCAAAGACGGTATTCTGAGTATCAAGATCGTAACTGGCACCGATCGTCGGAGAAAAAAACCAACCATTCGTTGAAGTCAGCGTCTCGTTCCCTGGGAAATCAAAAGGAGGAACTCCACTCATGAAGATGGTGCGATTCTTTTGCCTCCGGAGATTCGTATCGACATACTCTAAGCGCGCGCCAGCGGTGAGCGTGAGATTGGTATTCGCTCTCCAGGACGCATTTGCGAAAAACGCAAGGCTCTCCTCGCTGAGACCGAAAAGGGTCTGCTCATTCAGAAAATTCGCGGGAAGGCCACCCGGTGGATCGGTGGGGAAAAATCGTACCGCATCTCCCCTCGTATTCTTATTTTGATAAAGGGCTCCTGCCGTCCAGCTCTCTCCTTCCAGTCTCAACTCTTGGCTCCACAACTGCTGGTCTTGCGTAATGCTGGAGGTAGCAAACGGTCCGGGAGAAAAATCCAAGTCAACCGTGTTCGGCCCCAACTCCCAGTTCTGATATGCACTGATCGCTTTGAACTTTGCCCACCCGAGATCCTGCGTGAGATGAATGGAGAGCTGGAGGCGGTCGATCTCAGTCGCACCATCCAGATCACTAGCTACCTCAAAAGGATCGCCTCCCAGAGGACTCAAACGCTGGCTACCATCGCGTGATTGTTGTGCCATCAAGCGAAACCGAAGCTCAAAGTCATCGGTAGGATGGTAGAATAAATTGGCAAGAACGCCGGAACTTTCACGATCATCCACTCGTCGATTCAAGGTGGTATTGCGAATGTAACCCTCGCGACTCTTATGAAAACCCTGAGCGCGATAAGACCACTGATCGCTCAGAGCGCCTTCCGCTTTCACCCGCAGGGTGTAAGCATCGTAGTTCCCGTATTGCGCACTGAATCGATAAGAATTTTCCGTGGGAGCAGCACCCGAATTCATGACAATGATGCCACCGGGAGCATTCCGGCCAAACCGTGAGCCTTGCGGACCACGCAACACTTGCACATTTTCAAATTCAAAGAGGTCAGGGGCGTAAGTAAAGACATCTCCAGCTGGCAAATCATCCACCGTCAAGCCCACCCCAGCGGGGCCAAAGAAGAGGGTGTTGGCAGAACCACGAATTGCGATGGTATCACCAAAGCCACCAGAATCTGAGGCGACTGAGGTCAGCCCCGGAACGATTCCAAAAAGCTCTTTGACTTCATCCACTTGATTGAGCCGTAAGCTTTCTTCGTCAAAGCCCTTTTCTTGCAGTTGATCCGCAACCACCGGGAGAGGTTGAAGAGCGTCTTGAGCCGAAGTCAGCTCCACGAAAAAGAGAGATGCGAGCGAAGCACTAACGCGAATAATCATTGAGGAAGGAACGTGGCGAACGATGCGAATTCGTCAACGAATTATCGTTTTTTACGAGATTTTGCCTTGGTGATGTGTGGAGCTCGAAGATAGAAGGCTTCCAGCTCCTGAGAAATGAGAGCATTCTTTTCTTCCTCTTCCCGAGAAAGCCAGCTTTTCAGCAAGTTTGCTGCGATAGACACTCCCTGCTTCACCTGCGGAAAATCCCCGAGGCGCTCTGGATTCTCAAAGGTCATGAATGGCCCTTCCTCAGTCTGAATCCATGCCGCAAAAGCCTCGGGTTCTAACAACTGGGGAACCCCCACCACTCGCCCATGCGCAAGAGCCAAGTAAAATAGCGCCCCTCGACGTGCATCACCCACCGCCCAGCTCTGACCTGAATGAACGATCAACTCGTGTAATCCTTCAAAAGAAGACAGTCCCGCCACTCCGCAGCGGTGCACCTGTGCAATCGCTTGCGCTGACGCAATGCCGACGCGTGATCCATTATAACTCCCCGGACCAGTCCCCACGACCACAGATGTCAATGATTCCCCCTCCGGCAAACCCGTAAGAACCTCCTGGAGAGGCTCAAATAAATCCACCTCCTGCGATCTTTCGCTATAAAAATCGCAGCTCTTCACCACCTCCGTATGACAGGCCAGCACCAGACTTGCCTGCGGCACACTCGTTTCCATGACTAACGTCCACTCCTCGTTCACAGAGAAAAAGGTGCCCAAATCAGAGGCGAGTCGCGATGGAAAAATGCTCCAAGATTCTCCTCCAGAATCTCTCTTTCAATTTCTTAAGAAAGGTTTAGTAAAAAAATCCCCTTCTCAATCGGGAAACCCTTGCACCAACCAAACAGCGGAACTATCTCTTGGGGGTAAAATTTTCACCACCATTTCCCACCTCATTTATCATGTCAGAATACGCTAAAGGTCTCGAAGGAGTCATCGCAAATGAATCCGCACTTTCTAAGGTCGAAGGTCAGGAAGGACGCCTCTCATACCTTGGTTATTCTATCGACGAGCTTGTCGAACATTGCTCTTTCGAAGAAGTCACACACCTTCTCCACCGAGGCAAACTCCCCAGCAGCGACGAGCTGGAGACATTTAAAAATGAGCTGCGCCAGAATCGGGAAATCCCGCAAGGAATCATCGACTACCTCAAGGCAGCGCCCCAAGACGCCAATCCCATGGATGTTCTCCGCACTGGAGTCTCCATGCTGGGTCTTTATGACCAGCGTGCCAAGGTCGGTGAGCCTGATCAGGAAGCTAACCGCCTCGTGGCCATTTCCCTCGTCGCCCAAACTCCGGTCATCGTGGCCTACTATCATCGTGCTCGCCAGGGACTAGACTTCCCCCCAGTCCGCAGTGATCTTTCCGAGGCGGCTCACTTCCTCTATCTCATCACCGGGGAGGAGCCTTCAGAAGCTGCCGCTAAGACTCTCGATATCGCATACACCATCCATGCGGATCACGGGATGAATGCTTCGACCTTCTCTGCTCGAGTCACTATTGCGACTCTTTCAGATTTCTATTCCGCTATGACCTCCGCTATTGGCACTCTTAAAGGCCCCCTCCATGGTGGCGCCAACGAGGGCGTCATCAAGATGCTTGAGGAAATCGGAGAACTCGAAAAAGTCGACGCCTACGTCGAGGACTGCTTGGCTCAGAAAAAGAAGATCATGGGAATTGGGCACCGGGTCTATAAAGTCCTCGATCCCCGTGCTCCTCATCTCCAGAAAATGGCAAACAAACTCACGGAGGAACTCGGCGAAGCTAAGTGGCTTAAAATGTCAGAACGCATTGCCACTCTCATGCGCGAGAAGAAGGGCCTGAATGCCAATGTCGATTTCTACTCCGCCACCGTCTACTATTCACTGGGAATTCCGACCGATCTCTTCACTCCCATTTTCGCCATCGCTCGGATGGCTGGCTGGACGGCTCAGGTTTTGGAACAGCTTGAGGACAACCGGCTCTATCGCCCGCTGACAAAGTATGTCGGACCAGCCGAACTCTCCCCCGTCACGGCAATCTCCGAGCGATAGTTCTTTCTATCGCTCGCTCCCCTCAGGAGGAGCCGTGATTAACACCCAATAGTGTCGATACGGCGAACTCTCATCGTAGAAATGCCCGATGCCATATCGGGTCTGAGTCTCATATGTAGAGGTCTCACCCACGATGTGCTTCCGGTGTGCCGGAGAATTCAGAAATGCGGTCACCGCTTGTTCCGGAGTTGATGGACCGCCGAGAATCGACTCAATGTAGTTCGCCTTGCGGAATGCTCCCCAAGAAATCGGAAGCTGATACCCGCTTTGAATGACGTGATGATTCGGCCCATATCCCTCGGGATCGACATGGCTGAAATAACGTCGCTGGGCCATATCTTTGGCCCGCGCACGTGCGACTCGATTTAATCGCGCGTCATAAACGAAAGACTTTCGGCGCTGACCAGCAGCCCCTCGAATTCGCCACGCCAATTGTTTCTCTAGATCAGTCCCTCCATCGCTCATCTCACTTACAGGAGCGACGTTTCCGGGGAGCGCCCCATCCCCTCTCGATGACCCCCCTGACTGTGACCCGCAGCTCAAAAGCAGAAACCCCGAGAGTAATGAAAGCATTTTAAAATAAGACATCGCCCTACAAGATCTACATCAGCTCGATTCCGGCAATTTTTTTCATCAAAAAAACCATTCCCCAAAAGAGAGCCGCAGTCATCAACACATTCACTCCCAAAGCAGGATAAAAGCTCCACCCTTTACGCAACATCCAGGGCAACACTAGAAACATGGGCATAGTAGGCAGCACAAACCAGAAGGTGTACCAAGCGTGATTTGCAATACCTTCCACTCGCTCGGCTTGATCTGAGATCTTACGATCATGCAACATCCAGATCATCGCCAGAAGGGAGGTCAGAGGGAGGGCAATTAAAAGGGCTGAGAGCTTATCGCTTACAAGCTGAATTTTTGTGACGAAAAGAATGACCACCGCTGAAAGCAAGATCTTTACGAGATCAAAAAATGAAGGCGTCAGGGCCTTAAGAACTTCTGATTTGTCCATTGCTAGATTGCTAATGTGTCGTCAAAGTCCCCCGTATGCAAGGACGACTCTTCACCGCCGCCGCTGCCCTCTTCCTCATCGCCTGCTCTCCGACCCCGCAGGTGATCGCCCCCACTCAAAGCACCCCGACATCGACATCGGTAGCGCTCTCTCGGTCTGAAATGCTAAAGATCGGCAACAAAATCTGGCAAAATGAATCCGGCCGTAAGGTCTCTGGACTCACGGCATGGAATGCGGGGGAAGAATTTCCCTCGTTAGGCATTGGCCACTTCATCTGGTATCCTACCGGGGTCCGCGGCCCCTTCACCGAAAGCTGGCCTCAGTTCATCCAATTCGCTCTCAATCGTGGCGCCGCCCCGCCTGCTATCGCACGCCTGCGAAGCTGCCCTTGGCGATCCCGGGCGGAATTTCAGAGTAAGACCAATAGCCCGGAAGTTGCCGAACTCAGAAGATGGCTCGCAGCCAATGTCCCCCTTCAAGCCGAGTTCATTTCACAAAAGTCACGCGCTGCACTCAGTAAAATCATCGCGGCCGCCCCTGCGAAAGATCGGGCTCGCATTCAAAACAACTATCGTAAGGTCGCCACCACCAGTAATGGAACCTATGCCCTCATCGACTACGTAAACTTCAAGGGCGAAGGAATCAATCCCAAGGAGCGGTATCGCGGACAAGGGTGGGGCTTACTTCAGGTGCTGACCGAAATGAAAAACACGAGTGCGGGCCAACCTGCCGCGCAGGAATTCGCTCGTTCCGCAAAATTTTGTCTTGGTCGCCGTATTGCCAACTCCCCAAAATCACGAGGCGAAGCTCGCTGGAAAGCCGGCTGGTTCAACCGCTGCAATACTTACGCCAAACCATTCTAATTCACTTTTCCAACCCATCACTCCTTTCATTCTCACATCATGTCCACCATCGGAACCCCGTTCACAAACACGGCTAAAAAAGTCATGCTCTGTGGCTCTGGCGAACTCGGAAAAGAAGTCGTCATCGAACTCCAACGGTATGGAGTAGAAGTCATCGCATGTGATGCTTACGAGCACGCACCCGCGATGCAGGTCGCAGATCGTTCCTATGTTTTTTCCATGCTTGATGATGCAGAACTGCGTCGCATCATTTTGTTAGAAAAGCCAGACCTCGTCGTCCCCGAGGTCGAAGCCATCGCGACGGATGTCCTCGCAGAGATCGAAAGTTTAGGAGACACCACCATCATCCCCACCGCGCGTGCAACTCAGTTAACGATGAACCGCGAAGGAATCCGCCGCATGGCAGCGGAAGAGCTGGGATGCCAAACGTCTCCCTACCGCTTTGCCGAGACGGAGAAAGAATACCTCGCAGCCATTTCAGAAATCGGACTCCCCTGCGTGGTCAAGCCCATCATGTCATCCTCTGGTAAAGGTCAAAGCACCCTCCGAGAAGAGAGCGATATTCAACCGGCCTGGGAGTATGCTCAAGCTGGAGGGCGAGCTGGAGCAGGGAAAGTCATCATCGAAGGGTTCATTGATTTTGATTACGAAATCACCCTCCTCACCATCAAGCACGTTGGCGGAACATCCTTCTGCGCTCCGGTAGGGCACATTCAGGTCGATGGTGATTACCGGGAATCGTGGCAACCCGCCGCGATGTCAGAAACCGCTCTCACGAAGGCTCAAGAAATGGCCACCGCCGTCACCACGAATCTCGGGGGCTACGGCGTGTTTGGCATGGAAATGTTTGTCAAAGGAGACGAGGTCATCTTCAGCGAAGTCTCTCCCCGTCCGCATGACACCGGAATGGTCACCATGATTTCCCAAGATTTAAGCCAATTCGCCCTTCATGCTCGTGCCATTCTCGGCCTCCCCATCCCCAATGTCACGCAACATGGCCCCAGCGCTTCTTGCGCCCTCGTTGTGGAAGGGACGTCACAAAATGTCACTTTTGGCCAACTCGCTCAAGCCCTCGCAGAGACTGATACTCAGCTTCGCCTCTTTGGGAAACCTGAAGTAAATGGAAAACGACGCATGGCGGTGACGCTTGCTAGAGGGAAGGATGTCGATCAGGCACGAGCCAAAGCTCGAAAAGCGGCAGAGACGATTACCGTCACGCTGTAGTTTGAAAGCTTTTGACTTGCTGAGGTTTTCTTCATCGTTAAGTTCCCACGGGAGAAAGGGTCTCGCGACTCTCACTCTCACAATAAAAACCCGGAAAGCGCTCTCTTATGAGAGATCTCTCCAATCATAAAAAAATAATGAATATGCTAAAAAAACAAATGCGTAGAGGTTTCACTCTGGTGGAACTTCTCGTGGTGATCGCGATCATCGCCGTCCTTGCTGGATTGGCGACTCCTGCGATCCTGAAAGCCAAAAAGAATGCGGACAAGGCGCAAGCCATTAACAATGCCCGCCAAATCGGAATCGCTCTCGGTGAGTTTGAGTCTGATTACGGAAGTTATCCCTCTGATGACACCCGTGAGCAGCTCGAAGACATCGATATTGAATCCCCTGCCGGAGAGGACTCCAACGCCATGTTAGGTCAGTTGATCTCCTCTGGAAAATTGGATAACGAAGAAATTTTCTTCCTCAAGGCCGTTCGAGGGTCCAGAAAAGGTGATAATATCACATCCAGCCCAGATGAAATTCTCGCTAAAGGAGAAAATAGCTGGGGATACGTTATGCTAGCTGATGGAGAGGCCCTCTCTTCCAGTACCGCCAGCTCACTGACACCAGTTCTGGTGGCCCCGCTGAAAGAAGGTGGCACTGAGCCAGCCTTCGAGGGCAAGCCGTATAACGATAAGATGGTTTATTTCAAGGCCGATGGATCCGTCTCCGAGCTTCCAGTGAAAAAGGATGGCTCTGCAGCGCTCAAAGGTGGTCGCACTCTCTTCGATATCGGTGAAGATACCGTCTGGGAAGATGACCAGCCGGAAGTCAGAGCTCCGACTCAACTTAACTAAGGTTACTAAAACACGATCTTAACCCCAAGCAGGCTTCCTCTTTCGACCGGGAGCCTGCTTTTTTATGCCCGCTCACCGGCCTCACACTCGAGCGTCACCACATACACCAGATCATCATCACCGTTCTCTTCTTCAAAATTTGGGATTTCCTTACTGATCTTCCACCCGCTCTTCGCGAGCATTCTTTCCAGAGTTCCATCAGCAAACCAACGGAGAGACTGTTTCGTGATTTGCTCCTGGAGGACCTCACCACCGGCATCTAATAAACGATAACGATGCTCCCGCCGAAGCGTCGCTTTATTCTCATCAATCTGATGACGAGTCCATATTTGGGCACGACGACCATCTGGTAGCTCCAGCTCGCGATCCTCATACCACTTTTTCCCACTCGGAAGTTCTCCAGACAGCTCAATCCAAGGAAAGAACAAACTGAGATAGAGACGCCCATCTTCAGAAACTGCCTTGCGCATTTTCTTTAAAGCAGCCACCGGATGCTCCAATAGCTGAAGAGTAAACGCTGGCACCACAATGGCGGCGTAACGCTCATCAATTTCAAAATTCTCCCATCGCACCACCTTGACTTCGGCTTGAGGCCATTGCTTTTGTGAACGCATCACCATTTCTTCCGATGCCTCAATTCCCAAAAGAGAAAACCCTTCTTGTGAAAGTGGTCCTAATAAGCGGCCCGAACCGCTTCCTATGTAGAGCACCTGACCGTGGGGCGTCTCTTTCAGAAAACGACGCAGAAGCGGGAGCTCACTCAGCTCTTCCTCTTCCCAGAAGAGATCGTGCCATTCTCCTTCCAGCCCTCGATACTCATTCATGATTCAGGAGTCGGCTCTTTTACCAGCGCATAAACCGTCGTCGGCTCAGAAATATCTTCCGCCTCTGCCGCAACCGGGCGCAGCCCCTTCTCATCATCATGCTGGAAGAGAATGATCGCATCATCCCCGTGCGTATTTCGAAAATCTTCCAGAGTAAACACATCTGTCAGTTGAGTTTTTTTCACCACTCCTCCTCGTCGCACAAAAGTCTCCAAGCGCCCAAGCTGAGGCCCTCCAAGAAAACAAAAACGCCCCCGCATATGATTCGCCACCGTTTTAGAATGGTGGGAATCCACATCCAGCGGCGTCAGCTGCCACACATTTGCCTTCCCAAAGCGGTGAGAAAATTCCCGACTCGCCAGCGAATTCACCTCATCATTCGGAGTCGCGGCAATCAAGTGCCCCAGTCCTCCAAAATCGATTTCTTCTTCCGCATATTCTGAGAGAATATTTGCTCTCTCCGCAGCGAGCCCCTCCATCTTTGCGGCGGCGATTTTCTGATAACGAGTATCTAACAACAGCACGGCATGCCCTTCTTCATGAAGCGCTTTGGCCACGAGGACAATCCAAGGATCCGCACCCGCAAAGAGAATCCCATCCGGATTCTTATGTGAGAGCCCTAATTTGCGGGCCAGGGGAGCTGCTAAAAGACCATAGAATGCCACCGTCCCTAAAATCACAATAAAGACCAAAGGAACAAGTTGCTCTGCCTGATTCGCTAGACCTGCCAGGAATTTGTCATCCGGGTTCTTGTGCGCAAAATGCTCCAATTCGAGAGCAAAAACAGAAGTCACCGCAGCGGCCACAATCCCACGAGGAGCAAGTAAAGAAAGGAAGAGCTGTTCTTTAAAATCCGTCTGAGTGGAACCCAGATTCGATAAAAACACCGAGAGCGGGCGCACTACGACAATCAAGGCTAAGAGGAACATAAGCCCCTTAAACCAAACCGCCTCCAAAGCCTCTAAGCCAATCCGGCCGGAAAGCATCAGGAATAACAAAGAAATAATGAGCACCCGGAGGTGTTCTTTAAACTCAAGAATATGACGTACTGAAACCGATTTCTGATTCGCCAACACCACTCCCAATACGGTCACCGTCAGGAGGCCCGACTCATGTTGCAAAAGATTAGAACCCGCAAATGCAATCGCGACGAGTGCCAGAAAAAACAGGCTTTCTAAAAAATCAGGAATCAAATGCTGCTTGAGCGCTTGCTCGACCAGCTTGGCTAAACCAAATCCAAATCCCACTCCAATTACAGTGGTTTTCAGAAGTGAAACGAGCACACTTTCCCAGGAATTATTCAGCCCGCCCCCTTGAATCACTTGGAACACCAAAACCGCAAGCACGGCCCCAATGGGATCCACAATAATTCCCTCCCACTTCACAATCGAGGCCACTTTTTTACGGGGTTGTATCAGTCGCAAAATCGGGGCCACCACCGTCGGCCCCGTCACCACGAGGATCGCCCCCAAGAGCGCACAAATCTGCCAGTGGTATTCCAAGGTCCAGCGAGCAGCCAGAGTCGTTAAGACAAAGGCAATGACCACCGCCACCGAACAGAGCCTGACCACCGGAGTTCCCGCTTCTTTCAGCTCGGATAATTTTAAGGTCAATCCACCTTCAAAGAGAATAATCGCAACAAAAAATCCCACCAAACTCAGCAAGGCATCTTCACCATGCAAAAATTGATCAATTTTTGTCCCCGTAAAAAACGAAAGACCAAAACCAAAAATCAGCAGGAGCAAAATGGAGGGCAATTTGAGACGCCACGAAATCCACTGCGCAAAAACAGCCAACCCAAGCAAGAAGGAAAGATAGACAACAAAACTCACGAGGACGCCACTCTAGCGTAGTTTGCTCTTTCGCCAAGCGTTCGCATTCCCAACCTAACAAGAATACTGGTATTTTCAGGAAAATAAGTTATGTTGTGGATTGAATGCATATCTTACTCACAGGAGCAAACGGCTACCTTGGCCTCCGTCTCCTTCCAACGCTGCTCGCAGCAGAGCATCGCGTGACAGCCGTTGTCAGGAGCATCGAGCGCTTTCCCTCATACCAATTCGAAACATTTATCCTAGACGGACAGCTCACCCTCCTCACCGCTGATTTTCTCAAAACCCTCCCTCCTCTTCCCGAAAACGTCGATATTGCATACTACCTCATCCACTCGATGGGTTCAGGTGAAGATTTCGATGAACAGGAAGCCCTCTGTGCGCAAAATTTCATGGACTGGATCAGTCCGCAAACTCAGACCGTGATTTATCTCAGCGGCCTCATTCCAAAGGGAAAACTCTCCCCCCACCTGGCTTCACGCGAGAGGGTGAACCAAATTCTCCACTCCACTCCCATTCCCGTCACCACGCTACGAGCTTCCATTATTGTGGGTTCGGGGTCGGCATCGTTCGAAATCATTCGCGATCTTGTCGAAAAACTCCCTTTCATGCTCACTCCCCAGTGGACCGCCACTCTCTGTCAGCCGATCGCCATTCGCAACGTAGTGACTTATCTCACCAGCATTCTCGATAAACCCTCGACCTGGGGACATGAATTCGACATCGGTGGCCCTGAAATTTTGAGCTATCGCAACCTCATTCTACGATACGCTCACAAGCGAAAACTTCGCCGCTGGGTGATCCCAGTTCCCTTTCTGAGTACGCAACTCTCGGCCAGATGGCTCTACCTCATCACCGCCACCAGCTACCCACTCGCCCAATCACTCGTCGGTTCGCTGATTAATGAAACGATATGCCGAGATCATCGAATCCGAGAAATCATCCCGCAAAACCTTCTGAGCTATGACCAGGCTATCGAGCGTGCCTTCGTTCGCATCGCACAAAATCGAGTCCCTTCGTCTTGGTATGATTCGCTAGCCTCTGGGCGGCTCAAGCCCGCATTTTTCAGCTCCGTAATGGTCCCTGATCATGGGGTCCTCTACGATGAGCAGTTCATGCTCTTAGGCGCTGATCGAGAAGAGGTTCTCAACGCAGTCTGGTCTCTTGGAGGACGATCCGGCTGGCCTTGCATGAACTGGGCCTGGAAACTCCGTGGATGGATGGACCGGCTCTGCGGCGGCATCGGTCTCAGACGAGGACGCCGTCACCCAACGGAGCTAAATAATGGCGACGCCTTGGATTTTTGGCGCGTTCTCCTCGCCGATCGAGAGAGTAAACCTCACTCCGCCCGCCTCATCCTCGCAGCCGAAATGAAAGTCCCAGGCGAAGCATGGCTCCAATTCGAAATCACGGAGACCACGTTCCGTCAAAAAGCCTCCTTCCGCCCTCGGGGAGTGATCGGGCGCCTCTACTGGTATCTCACCCTCCCCTTCCACCTCTTACTCTTCCCGAGAATGGCGAAACGCCTCGCCACCGGCGGATGACGCTCGACATCGTGGTCGAATTCGCCCTCCTTTTTGATGGCTCACCTCCAGAGTTGCGCTACCTTCCCACCAGCGCTCACATGAATAAACTCGACGAAATCATTGCCTACAAAAAGCAGGAGATCGAATCCATCATTCCACTCACCAAAAAGCTCCGCGCCTCCGCTCTCATGCGCAATGACTTTGCCGGATTTCGCTCCGCCCTAGACCGTGGCCCCAATCAGCTCGGACTCATCGCCGAAGTAAAAAAAGCATCCCCCTCCGCAGGAATCATCGACCCAAACTTCGACCCCATGCGTCAAGCCCAGCGCTATATCGATGGAGGAGCATCCTGCATGTCGATCCTGACAGATGAGAAATTTTTTCAAGGTCATCTTTCCTACCTCACGCAAATTTCAAAAATCTCGCCCATCCCGCTTTTACGGAAAGACTTCATGATTCATGAGTGCCAGATCTATGAAGCCATTGTTTCCGGAGCCGATGCCATTTTACTCATCGTGGCCTGCCTTAATGATGATCTTCTCAAACATCTTTACGAAACCGCAAAAGACTTTCAACTCGATGTCTTAGTCGAAGTGCATGACCTCCCCGAGATGGAGCGCGCAATCCAAATCGATGCTGATCTCATCGGCATTAATAATCGGAATCTCAAAACCTTCACCACCGACCTGAGCACCACTCAGACCCTCGCAGAAGAAGCTCCCGATCACGTTTTACTCGTCTCCGAGTCAGGTATCAAAGACCCCCTCGACGCCCAACAAGTGCTCAATCACGGTGCCAATGCGATCCTCGTCGGAGAGACCTTGATGCGCGCCGAGAATCCCTCTGAAGAAATTGCGCCTTATCTTGAACTCACCGGAACGGCATAAAATCTTATTCACACCCTTTATTCGAGATCCTTCGACTTGCTCATAACTTATTTGGGGCGATATTCTGAACATGATCTGAATGCTGTGCAAAATCGCGGAGAAAAAACTCGGTCGAGTGATTTTACTCCTTCTCACCCTCTTAGTCATTGGGTTCTTCTCTTGGCCCCTCATCAGCTCCTAAAGTGAAAACGCTCATTTTATTTCTCTTTTTCGCGCTCCCAACTTGGGCTCAATTCCAAGTCAAAGTCACTGGGATTAAAAATGCCAAAGGGCAGATTCGCTTACTCATCTTCGACCAGAAATCCGGCTTTCCCAGCGATCACACCAAGGCCCGCATCCGCTTGAGCCTCTCCGCAGCCATGGCCAAAAATGGCATCATCACCTTTACCCTAAAAGAAAACACCCTCCCCTCGTGTGCTTTCGTCGCCATACACGATGAAAATTCTAACAAAAAATTAGATCGAAACCTCATCAAGATCCCAAAGGAAGGGGTGGCCATGTCAAATGGGATTTCGGTCCCCCCACGCTATCACCGCGCGCTGGTCGCAAAACCAAAATCCCCCCTTTCCATGAAACTGAAATATTGGTGATTGGCATGAAAGTCGCTTAGGAGAGATATGATATCATCTCCCTACTCTGTCTTTAGACGGAAAGTTCTCATCATCGATTCTGATGATGAATACCGAGAGCTCTATCGGGTAGGGCTTAACTCGGATCGCATCCAAACTTACCCTGAGGCATATGGAGCAGGTGGCCTCAATCGCCTCGCACGAGAACACTTTGACTTAGTCATTCTGGACTTCCATCTCAAAGATCTCAGCGGCATGGAGATTATTCGTGAGATGAAGAAACGGGGGGACTCCACCCACGTCATCGTCTCGAGTGCAATCCTGCCAGTCAAACTCATCCTGGATGCTGTCTCCCATGGAATCACGAGCTTTATCAGCAAACCTGTGAATCTAACGCAACTTCGTAAGGCCGTAGACAAAACCCTGCCAGAAAGACTCAATCCCACATCCCAAGCCTTCCAACAAGCCCGTCAACTCAACTTTGACACCGCCTCCAGAATGCTTGCTGAAATTCCAGAACAAAGCAGCGAACTCGATATTTGGCGGCAAGTCTTCAAAGCCCTTTCACAGGGCGATCAAATTTCTCCCTACACTGGAGATTTGATGGATTTTGCCCTACTGCACTAATGCTGTTTTAAAAAATACCCCGTCCCCCGAAGAGATCTCCCCTTGAAGCACATTGATGCGGACAGAGCGGACAATCTTCTTTTTTTGGTAGTTCTCTGATGCGTTTCCCCTATCCTCTCGTGCATGAAAAAACCCGCGCTTTTACTAACCCTGATTACCCTGGTCTCTGTCCCCCTTCTAGGCCAGCTCGCCAAGTACGGAAAGAAGCGGACTAACGCCCCCAAAGGGTGGACAAAATTTGAATGGCCTGAGAAGAAAAAAATCCTTTTCGGACACTACGCTCCCACTCAGGCCGAACTTGAACTCGTCGCAAAAGCATCTCCCACCACCGCGACCGCCAAACCGAAAAAAGAGCGAAAAATTCTTCTTTTCTACAAAACAGACTACCCACACACCTCCATTGCCACGGGAGTCGCTGCTTTTGAAAAAATGGCAGAAACATCAGGCGCGTATTCTATCGTCTCATCAGATCAAGAAAGTGATTTCTCAACCGAGAATCTGGCCCAATACGATGCCATTTTACTGAATAATACCGTAAATTTTGAGACCTTTTTGAACGACGATCAAAAGCAAGCTCTCTTGGATTTCGTCGAAGGAGGGAAAGGACTCATCGGTATTCATGCCGCCTCAGACTCATGTAAGAAGTGGCGACCAGGGGCTCAAATGATTGGCGGGGTCTTCCGCTGCCATCCGTGGAATGCCAAAGGAACATGGCCCGCAAAGCTGGAATCACCCGATCATCCCCTCAACAAGGCTTGGAAAGGTGAAGGCCCATGGCTCCGCGATGAAATCTATCTGTATCGTGATAATACCTTCAAACGAGATCGTTCTCGAATCTTGATGTCGATCGACACCTCCAAGACTCGCATTACAGAAGGACGGTTTTTAGCTTCAAATCAACGCCACCTCGTCGATCCAAAAGAAACTTATCCCATCGCCTGGCTACATCAGCATGGCAAAGGACGCGTCTTCTACTCCAACCTCGGACACAATAACTTTACCTTTTGGAATCCTGTTGTGCTTCAACACTATCTCGACGGGATTCAATACGCCCTCGGTGATCTTCCCGCCGACGCGACTCCATCTTCCCAGATCGCTCCCAAAGACCTTAAAATCGCCCCCGCAAAAGCGAAGCGGATCATCTTTCTGGCCGGAGCAAAATCACACCGCTCCGGTGATCATGAATTCCGAGCCGGCTCTCTCCTGTTGGCTCAGCGCTTGAATGAGCAAGACCAGCTCCCCATTCAAGCCGATGTCATCTCCGGCTGGCCGACAGATGACACCGTCCTCGATGGAGCAGATGCCATCGTCATCTACTGTGACTCCGATTCTGTACACCGGAAACAATACGCCCGCCTCATGGAGCTTTCCGAAGCCGGTACCGGACTCTTTTTCCTCCACTACGGAGTTCACCCCAAGAAGGTCGAAGATGGACAGAATTATTACATGCCCACCGTGGGAGGCTTTATGGAAACTGGTTTCTCCGTCAACCCTCACTGGGCTGCCGAGCTGAAAGCAGTCTCGAACCACCCCGTCCGCCGAGGCTGTGAAAAACCCATCCACGCATTTGACGAGTTCTACTATAACATGCGTTTTGCCGAGGACACTCAACCGCTGCTCACCGCAATTCCTAGAAAAGAAAGACTCATTCCGATCAACCTCTGGAATGAAAATGGCCCCGCAGGATTTGGAAAACCGCAAACTCTCATGTGGGGCTTCGAAAAACCTGACGGCACCCGTGGAGGAGGCTTCACCGGAGGTCACTATCATCGGAACTGGGCCATTGATGGTTTCCGAAAAGTGGTTCTCAATGCGATCGTCTGGACTGCTGGCTGCGAAGTTCCACCACAAGGCATCCGCGCCAGCGGAGTGACCGAAGAACAGATCAACGCGAATTTAGATCAGAAAAAACCAATGCGTAAAATTACGTTCCCCATAAAAGGCTCCATGGTTTATCACCAAGAAATGATCGATGCGAAAAAGGCTCGCAAAGCTGATAAAAAATCACGTTAACCTCTCCATTCCCACCCCTCAACCAAGGAGCAAAACTCTACCTCAAGAGCACCTTCTCCGGCGTGAGCAAGCCGATGACGGCAATCAGCACATACGATCCTACCACTCTGAAATTGGGCGCCGCGCTTCATATGCGACATCGGCACCCAGTTTTTGTGATGTTTCGCTACCTCTACCTGGCCTTCATTCCCATCGGGGCGCTCCTTCTCTATCTTGGTGATCACACCTTTGGGTTTTTATGCCTCATGATCGGGCCCCTTCTTTTTCTTCGGAAAATTTTTTGGCAATACCGCCTCATCCAGAACTCAAAGACTTCACCTCAAGCAGGGAAGCGACTTCACTGGACATTTTCAGAAAAAGGGTTTCATCAAAAATCTGATCAACACAGCTCTGATTTCACCTGGGAGCAAATCACCGAACGTCACCTTTCCCCCAAAGCAATTCTCCTCTACCTCTCGAAAGAGCAATATTTCGTGCTTCCACGCTCCTCATTTGAAAGCCAAGAGCTCTTCGAAAAAGTTTCCCAACTCGTCTCGGAAAAAGTTGGGGTCATCCAAAGCGCTCCCTTGCAAAAATAAAACACCGACTCTAGCTTTTTACTATGGCTGAAACAAAGTCGACCTTCGAACTGTGCTACGGTTACTCCGCTCCTGACTTTACCCTTCCTGATGCTCACGGGACCCCGCACCCGCTCTCCGCGCTCGTCGGAGAAAAAGGAACTCTCATCATTTTTACATGTAATCACTGCCCCTACGTTCTTCATTTAGGCGAAGCCATTGCTCATTTTTCCAAAGACATCAGCGATCAAGGAATCGCTACCATTGCCATAAATTCTAACGATGTAGAGAAGTATCCCGCAGACTCTCCTGAAAAGATGATCGAGTTTTCAAAACAATACGGTTGGCACTTCCCCTACCTCTTTGATGAGACTCAAAAAGTCGCCCAAGACTATCGCGCCGCTTGCACTCCGGACTTTTTCCTCTTCGATGAAAATCAAAACCTTTTTTACGCCGGACAATTCGATGCTTCACGTCCCGGAAGCGATGCCCCAGTCACAGGTGCCGATCTCCGTCGCGCCACCGAAGCTCTAATCCATAACGACCCCGCCCCGAACCCACAACTCCCGAGCAGCGGATG
>CALGLJ010000012.1 GCA_937930235.1 uncultured Verrucomicrobiales bacterium
TTGACTGGAAACCCTGGTCGAAAATATTACTTCATGAATCGTTGGTTTAAATTTTGTCTTCAATTACGACAAAAAAACCAACTCGAAACGAAGGTCGCTCAACGATCCACCGCTCTGCAGTCGTTAGAATCTGCCACGGCAGCTCAGCACGCCATGAGTGGTAAGATTCTTGATTTTCTAAAAGGAGATCTTCCGAAAAATCTCCTCCAAGATCAGGCGGCAGATTGGACTCGCTGGCCGGGTTCCGTGGTTCCCAAATAGACGGTGGCATCAATAGAGAGCCGCGATGCTTTTAGAGAGCGGATGAGGGGAAATGGAGTTGATCTGTTTTTGGCAAGTGATTGATCACTTCCGAGGAAGTGGGGATGGTGAGATCCTCCTCTCGGAGTTGTGTTTCATCGAGCGGAAACTGATCGGAGGGGAGGGCTTTTTTTGTGAGATGGAAGCAGGCCCATGCGCGCCAGCTACGGAGTTCACTTCGAGGGCCGGACATGCGAGATGCCAGATGCTGAAAATGCCGAACCGGGTTGCCAATGAAGAGATCAGGGGGCCGGTTTTCCAAAAACCATACGAGTGCCCGGTAAGGGAGTGGCCAGGGTGGGGTGGTGACCTCGGCCAGGAAGGCTTTGTTGAGCTGGAGAATGGCCTGTGCTGGTTTGTCCTGCTGCCAAAGCGACTGCGAGAGTTCAAGACAGGCGAGATAGTATTGCGTGCCACATTCTTCTCGATGTTGCCGAGCGTGAGATGCCTTGAGGTCGGCGGGAGCAGGAGGGAGGTGAGGATTCATCCGCGTGGGTGGAAATTTTTATGAACAGCCTTGAGTTTCTTCTGATCCACATGGGTGTAGATTTGGGTGGTGGAGATATCAGCATGACCGAGCAGTTCTTGAATGACTCTGAGATCAGCACCATTTTCCAAGAGGTGGGTGGCGAAGCAATGCCGGAGGAGGTGCGGGTAAATATTCTGATCAATGCCAGCGCGCTTTGCTCGTTCTTTCACGATCTGGCGGACGCGATCAGGGGAGAGGGGGCCTCCACGGACCGAGAGAAAAATGTCTGAAGAAGTTTTTGGTTTCACGAGATCAGGACGTTCTCCGCTGAGGTAGCTCTGAAGTGCGTCCTTGGCGCGTCCTCCTATGGGTACGAGACGGGTCTTATTTCCCTTGCCCGTGACCCGCATGAAGTTGTCATCAAGATCGATCGACTCAAGACGGGCTTGGCAAATTTCCGAGAGGCGCAGGCCGGAGGAGTAAAAGAGTTCAAGAATTGCGAGATCTCGGCGTCCGAGCCTTTGAGTGGGATCGATGGAGGAGAGCAACTGATTTACAACTTCAGCATTCAGGGTTTCGGGCAGTTTAGCGGATGCTTTAGGGGGGAGGAGAGGTTCGGCGGGGTCGGCTTCGAGAGCGTTTCTTTTGACAAGAAAGCGGAAGAAGATTTTGAGGTGAACCATCTCGATCCGGAGAGAGGAGGCATCGAGACCGGCTTTTCGCTGAGTGGTCAGATAAGCCGTTAAATCATCCGTTCCGAGATCGCGCCACGCGAGGTGCTTAGATTGGTCGACAAAAAGTAATAATTTCCCGAGAGTTTGTTGCACAGACAGTTGATAGGCAGTCGAAAGCCCTCGCTCCGTCGCTAGATAGAGGATGAAATGATCGATCTGCATCTGCATCAGAAGCACTTTACAGGTCTTTTGGTAGAAAGGCCATTCGTTCGATCACTTTTGACAAATGCCTCTCAGGAGGCTAAGCGAGTCCCCCCATGCCTAAAGTATTTATCAAAACTTACGGGTGACAGATGAACGAACGAGATTCTGAGCAGGTCGCTCAGACGTTTTCTGAAAGAGGTTACACTCTCACCCCAACGGAGCAGGATGCAGATGCCATTCTGATCAATACTTGTAGTGTCCGTGATCAGGCAGAGCAAAAAGCGCTCGGTAAGATGGGGATGATGGGGAAATACCGGGAGCAGCGACCGCACGTGGTCTATGGCTTCATGGGATGCATGGCGCAAAGTCGAGGGCCTGAATTATTCGAACGAGTCCCTCATCTCGATGTGGTGGTGGGAACGCAAAAATATCACCGGGTGTTCGACTATGTGGATCATATTTTGGGACGGCGAATGGAGGGGCGGATGGACGAAGTCGGCCCAGAAATGGTCAGCGTACGCGTTGAGGATGAGGTGACTCAGGTGAATGCGGATAAAATCATCTCGGCCCGCCTTGTCGATACGGCCGAAGAGCAAGACTCCCAAAATACCATTCGGGATCACGTGCCGAGCAAGACTCGACGCGCCACCTCATTTGTCAGCATTATGCAGGGGTGTAACATGCGCTGCTCATTCTGCATCGTCCCGGATACCCGAGGAAAAGAACGAGGGCGGCCGATTCCAGATATTGTTGATGAGGTTCAACGGCTGGTGGGGGAAGAAGGAATTAAAGAGGTGACCTTGCTCGGACAGATCGTGAATCTTTATGGGAGAACCGAGTTTGAAAAAATCGATGGCAAGTCTCCCTTTGTGCAACTTTTAGAGGCGGTGCATGAGGTCGATGGCATTGAACGCATTCGCTTCACGAGCCCTCACCCGATTGGTTATCGAGATGATCTAGTGGAAGCTTTTACCTATTTACCGAAACTTTGCTCTCACATTCACTTCCCGATGCAGAGTGGGAGCGACCGTATTCTTAAATTGATGCGCCGCCCGTATAAGAATGAAAAATTCCTCACCATCTGTGATAAGATGCAGGCTGCGCGCCCTGATCTGGCGATCACCACCGATATTATCGTCGGTTTCCCGGGAGAGACCGAAGAAGATTTTCAGCAAACCATCGACTGTGTCAGGCATGTTGGTTTCGATAATAGTTTTATTTTCCGTTACTCCAAACGCAAGGATACTCCTGCTGCAGAAATGGAAAACCAACTCTCTGAAGCGGTGAAAGAAGAGAGGAATCAGGCCCTGCTCAAAGTGCAGGATGAGATCACGCGGGCAAAAAATGGGGCCCTGATTGGGACAAAACAGACCATCCTCTGTGAAGGACCCAGTAAGACGAACAAGGAACGTCTGAGCGGGCGTACTTCTCAGAATAAGATTGTCATCTTTGATGGAGATGCGGAGCGCATGACGGGAGAAATTTTCGATGTGAATATTGAGGACTCTACTGGATTTACCCTCTATGGAACGCCTGAGTTGAGCTGATGGAGGGCGATGTTTCCCCCACGCTGGCCGCTGATGCCCTCTCGCGAGAGACCATCACCTGAAGGAGAACTCTCTCTGACTGAGCTTGTTTTTTTCAAATTCTAAAATAGTTTGCGTATCCGCTCCCCGGGCAGTCGCTGGTTTTCGCAAGAGAGCTGGAGGAAAGTCCGGACACTACAGGACAGCGTGCCTTGTGAAAACAGGGGACAGTGATTCGTGAGAATCATTGGACAGAGAGTGCCGCAGAAAATAAACCGCCAGTCTTCGGATTGGTAAGGGTGAAATGGTGAGGTAAGAGCTCACCGCGCCAAGGGTAACTAAGGTGGCAAAGGAAAACCTCACGCAGTGCAAGACAGAACAGGGGAAGGGTCGTCCGCCCGCCAAATCCCCGGGTATTAGTTGCAAAGATAAATGACTGTCGAAGTGCGTAAATGGACGCATGGAACAGAATCCGGCTTATAGGGGAGCGGCCTCTTTTTTTAACATAGCATCGCAAGAACATCAGTGGGGGAGTGACCTTGAGCACGTAGTTCTCGGATGGCGAGAGCACCATGTCGCTTGGCGAGCCTCTCGCCTTGTTCGTTCAGAATGAGCTGATGGTGATGATAATGTGGTTCGGGGAATTCCAGTAAAGTTTGAAGAAGACGATGGACGTGAGTAGAGGGGAGAAGATCTTTTCCCCTCGTGACATGAGTCACCTGCTGGGCGGCATCATCTACGACCACTGCAAGGTGATACGAAGTCGCGATGTCCTTGCGGGCGAGAACGACATCTCCCAGCAAGAGAGGGTCTACCGGAATCGTGCCGTGATCTTCATCGGTAAAACTCATCGGGCCGATCAGGGCTGCGGCTTTTTCACTATCGATTCTCCATGCTGGGTTCCCTTGACGAGGAGGAAGGTGTCGGCAGGTTCCGGGGTAGCGAGGACCTTCGGGACCTTGAGGGGCATTGGTGAGGTTTTGGATGTCTTTACGTGTACAATAGCAAGGGTAGAGAATACCCAGATTGTGCAGCGTATCGAGGGCCGCCTCATAGAGTTCCAGACGTTCGAGCTGATGGACTGGAGTTTCATCCCATGGGAGTCCCAGCCATTGAAGATCGTCTTTGATCGTCTGATAGTATTCTTTGCGAGTGCGGGTATGATCAATGTCCTCAAAACGAAGTAAAAATTTTCCCTGATTTTTTTGAGCGTAATCAAATGCCGTCTTCGCGGCGAAGGCATGGCCTAGGTGTAAATAACCTGTAGGACTGGGAGCAAAGCGAGTGATTGTCATAAAGGTGGGAAAAATGATTAGCACTTATTAAGAACTTGCGTTACTTCTGCTCTAGTTATGGCATCCACACAATCCTCCGAAAAGAAGGTAATCATTGTTGGCGCAGGTCCCGGAGGGCTCTCAGCAGCTCTGATGTTAGCACATCGCGGTTTCCAAGTCACGATTGTGGAGAAAGCGGATCGTGTAGGTGGCCGGAATGCGGAGCTGAAAGTGGGAGACTATTCCTTTGATACCGGGCCGACGTTTCTCCATCAGAAGTTCACCCTCGACGAGATCTTTGCCGAGACCGGGCGCAAAAGTGAAGATTACATGGATTTTGTGAAGCTCGACCCCATGACACGTCTGACCTGGTCAGATGTCACTATCGAGACGAGCTGTGATGAGGATCAGATGGTAAAGAATATTGCAGAATCTTTCCCTGGTAACGAAGACGGATATCGCCGCTTCATGAAAGATCATGCGGAGAAGCTGCGCGCGGTCTACCCCTGCCTTCAGCGTCCCTACCATAAAATTTCGGCATACATGAGTAAGCTCATGCTGAAAGTGGTGCCTTATATTGCCACGACGAAGAGTGTGGTAGATGTCTTAGATCAGTATTTCAAAGACGATCGTCTCAAGCTCGCTTTTACCTTCCAAGCAAAGTATCTTGGGATGAGTCCTTGGAAATGCCCCGCCCTGTTCAGCATTCTTTCTTACACCGAATACAAGTACGGGATTTACCATGTGCAAGGCGGGCTTTGTAAAATATCTGAAGGACTCGCAAAAGCGGCGCAAGAGGAGGGGACTGATATTCGTCTTTCTTCCGCAGTAAAACAGGTCCTTTTTGAAGATAAAACGGCAAAAGGAGTCATTCTTGAAAATGGTGAAACCTTGGAAGCTGACTACGTCATGATGAATGCTGACTATGCTCATGCGATGGTGAATCTGATGAATGGTCAAAGCCGCCCTCCGTCCGATCTCAAAGCAAAAAAATATTCTTGTTCAACCTTCATGCTTTATCTGGGGCTTGATAAGATCTACGAGGACGAACCCCATCATCACATCCTATTTGCTGATGACTATCGGCAGAATGTCGCAGAGATCCAGGAGGAGAAGGAAATCTCACAGGACATGTCGATCTATGTTCGAAACAGCAGTGTGACTGACCCTCACGTCGCTCCAGAAGGGCATTCACAGCTCTATATTCTTGTTCCCACCATTAATTGTCGACACGGACATGACTGGGAGGAGACGAAAAAGGAGTATCGTGATATTGTACTGCAACGAATTGAAGAACGCACTGGGATGAAGGATTTAAGCGAACACATTGTAGCGGAACGAATTCTAACCCCAGATGACTGGCGTGACGAATGTGATGTCTTCATGGGAGCTACTTTCAACCTGGCCCACACTATTGATCAAATGCTCTACCTCCGTCCGCACAATATTCTAAAAGGCTATGAAAATCTCTTCCTCGTGGGAGGTGGAACTCACCCCGGCAGTGGACTTCCCACAATTCTTGAGAGCGGTCGCATTTCGACAAATTTACTCTGTGATCAGGAAGGAATCGAATACTCTCGTGCTGATTTGGCACCGGCGATCTTGGCACAATGAATGATGCATTCGAGGTCCACCCGATCGGGGTGATCGAAAGCTGCTATAGCGAAAAATTTGGCACCCCAAGACA
>CALGLJ010000013.1 GCA_937930235.1 uncultured Verrucomicrobiales bacterium
TGTAAACCTATGAAGATTCGCTCTCACTCCAAAAAAGGATTCACCCTCGTTGAACTTCTTGTCGCCATTGCCATCGTCGCGGTCCTCGCGGCGGTCTCGGTCCTTGTCACCAGACTGGCTCTCCGGACCGCTTCTGCCACCCGCACGACCAACAATATGAAATCCGTGGGAGTGATTGTGGAAAGCTTCATTACCGAAGGGCTTGATACAGGGGGAGCAAATCCTCCAGGCACGTTCCCCCCATACCAAGGAACCTTGGCAGATGATGAAGAGACTGATTTCATCTGGTGGGAACTCATCGGCGAGGCCATGGGCCTTGCAAAAAGAGAAAGTGGCCGATTTGACTGGGATAAACACCCGCGTGAAACCGAACTCCAAAACCCCCTTTCCAAGAAGAAATTAGGAGGAAAAGGTGATTTCGAAAGCTTTTCTAACTCAGCGAATACACGCGGTGGATACGCGTATAATGCGGAACTCGCCGGTGGTACCAGCGGCAATATTGATGAGACCGTGGTCGCGGCCACTTTGAGTGACAGTAGTAATACCATCGTTTTCGCTGAATCCGATGATACCAATACCAATGCAGGATACATCTTCTCTAGTGTCCAAGATGCCCCGCAAGGGAATTTTAAAGAGAGCGCTCACTGCTACTTCTACGGAAATTCCGTTCAGGCCATTCCTAATGTTCACCTGAAAGATCCACTAAAATTTGAATTTTTCACCACGCCAGAAGAAAAAAATTACGCAAACCGACCGTAAAACAATTTGTCTTAGTTGACATTTCTCGGGTGGCAACATCCTGATAAGGCGGCTAGACTCTAGCCGTCTTAACTATTTTCACATTTCGACCCAACGTCATGCGACAATTACTCTTCATCCTCACGCTTCCCAGCCTCCTTTCTGCCGAAATTCGCTTTAATCGTGATGTTCGTGATATTCTTGCGAAGAATTGCCTCGCATGTCACGGACCGGATGAAGAAGACCAAAAGGGGAATTTCCATCTCGATACCTTTGAGGGAGCTACGAAAAAGAACAAAGATGGCCAAGCTGGCATCGTTCCCGGTGATCCCGAAAACAGCCTCATTATCCAACGCATCACCTCGGATAATAAGGAAGAATTCATGCCCCCCCTCGATCACGGAAAACCACTCAAACCCAAACAGATCGAAATTCTTCGTCAATGGATTCAAGAAGGAGCTCCCTATGAAACACACTGGGCTTTTCAGAAACCAAAGGCTCATACCCCTCCTGCGACCGACCATCCTTCGGCCAAAAATGCCATTGATCACTTCATCTCAAAAAAGCTCGAACAATTCAACTTAACCCCAGCACCTGAGGCAGATCCAAAAATTCTTCTTCGACGCCTCGCACTCGATCTCACCGGGCTCCCTCCTTCTCTCGAAGAAGCAGCCGCTTTTTCAAATGATCCCTCAGAGGAGAACTATCAAGCCGCCATTCAGAGATACCTCGCGAAACCTTCTTATGGTGAACACTGGGCGGCCATGTGGCTCGATATCGCACGGTATGCCGATACTGTAGGATACTCTGGAGATGAACACCGCGACATCTGGCCGTGGCGAGACTGGGTCATCGACGCCTTCAACAGCAACATGCCGTATGATCAATTCACGATCGAGCAAATCGCAGGCGACCTCCTGCCAAACGCTACCAAAGAACAAATTCTCGCGACCGCCTTTAACCGAAACACGCTGAACAATAATGAAGGAGGCACCAATGATGAAGAATATCGCATCATCGCGGTAAAAGACCGCATCTCCACAACCATGAACGCATGGATGGGTATGACCGTTCGCTGTGCCGAATGCCATACGCATAAATATGATCCCATCACGCACAAGGAATACTACCAATTCTACGCCTTCTTTAATCAGACCGAGGACGCCAATCACTCCGATGATCGACCGCGCATTGATCTGATGCCCAAAGGGCGTGAGTCCGAGCTCATCGCTCTGCACCAGCAAATCGCCAAACTGAAAGAGCAACGGGCTTCCAACCCCGGCCCGTGGGTCGACTTCGCCCCTACCGAAGTCGTTTCCGAAGGAGGAGCCACCGTAAAACGCCAAGATGATGGCACCTATCTCTTTACCGGAAAGAATCCAGAACATGACACTTATCGCATCACCGGAACCACCTCCCATGATACCAAAGGCCTGCGACTCGACCTCTACCCGGATCGTATTCACAATGGAAACTTCGGACGCGGCCCTCAAGGCGCCATGGTCTTAAATCATATCCTCGTCACCTCCACCGATCCCCTGACAGGAGAAATCACTCCTCAAAAACTCACCGCCGCCGCCGCCAATGCCTCTCATGGAAAAGCCAAAATCAAAAATGTCATTGGCGAAAAATCTGACCTCAATGGCTGGAACGCAAAACGGTCCAGTGATGGTTATCGGGGCCGAAGGCATGCCATCTTCAATCTCAAAAACACCATCCCAAAAGGTCACACTCTGACCGTAAAGCTCATTCATCAATCTCGTTCGCCTCAACTCAATATTGGCCGATTGAAGCTCACCACCACGCAAATTGCCAATCCAGTTCAGCGTTATCAAAAGAAAAAATTAGACCCCCTCGCCCGGAAAATCGCAAAACTAGAAGAGAGCATCAAAGCGCCAGTGCGAGTTCCCATCATGAAAGACCGCAAGAAGAAACGCGACACCCACATCATGATTCGGGGCTCTTTCCTCCAGCCGGGTGAAAAAGTGGAAGTAGGCGTCCCCGCAGCCTTTGACTTCTGGCCTGAAGGCGCTCCTAAAAACCGCCTCGGGGTGGCCCAATGGCTCATGGCACCCGAAAACCCACTCACCGCACGCGTCGCGGTCAATCGCCTCTGGGCCCGCCTTTTTGGGATCGGCTTAGTGGAAACCGAAGAAGATTTTGGCATTCAAGGAGTTCCCCCATCCCATCCTGAGCTCCTCGACTGGCTCGCGCTGAAATATCAAAAAGATTGGGATACCAAAAAACTCCTCACCTTCCTCGTCAGCTCACACACCTATCGTCAATCAGCGATTGCTGACTCCCTCCGCCTCGAAAAAGATCCTCGCAATATCTACCTCTCTCGTGGACCCCGCTTCCGCCTCAAAGCTGAAGTCGTCCGGGACAATGCCCTCGCCGTATCCGGTCTTCTGTCCGACAAACAATACGGAAAAGGCGTCTATCCCGCAAATCCCATTAAGAAATACGTCAACGCATTCACGGGAGGGATGACCTGGGTCGAGTCGAAAGGTGAAGACCGCTATCGACGCGCGCTCTACACCTACCTCAAGCGCTCCGCTCCTCACCCACTCTTTGAGACCTTTGACATGGCGACGAGAGAGGTCTGTAACATGCGGCGGATTCGCACCAATACCCCGCTGCAAAGCTTCATGACTCTCAACGAAGTCACCTTTATCGAGGCCGCTCAGGCCATGGCTCGTAAAATGGCAAATCACAGCTCCAAGCTGGAGGAACAAATCGCGCACGGCATGCAACGGGCCTTACTCCGCCCCGGATCGCAAGAGCAGATCAAAACTCTCGAAGAACTCTATCAGGAAACACTCAAAGACTACTCTCACGCCTCTCACTCAAATGAGGAAACCAAAAAGTTGATCGGAGCCCAGCCCATCCCATCTGGAAACTCTCCCGAACAAATCGCCGCCCTCACCGTCGTCGCAAACATCATTTTGAATCAAGATTCATTCCTTACAAAATAAGATCATGAATTCCGCCCAAGCTTCTTATCTCACTCGCCGTCATTTCCTCACAGCCTGTAATTCAGGACTGGGAGCGCTGGCACTTTCCCAGCTCTCCGGCACGGCTGACGCCGCCTCAGCTATTCCCTCTAAGCTCTCCATGATCGCGCCCAAGGCGAAACGCGTCATCTATCTCCACATGGCGGGATCCCCCCCCCAACAGGAACTCTTTGACTACAAGCCTGAGCTCAAGAAACGCCACTTGCAGGACTGCCCCGCAGAACTCATCGAGGGAAAATCATTCGCCTTCATCAAAGGCACTCCGAAACTTCTTGGCGGTCTCTATGATTTCAAACAACACGGGGAGACAGGCGCATGGGTCTCAGAAATGATGCCCAAACTCTCCTCCATGGTAGATGACATCTGCTTCATCAAATCCATGCACACCGACCAGTTCAACCACGCTCCGGCGCAACTCCTCCTCCATACCGGGAGCGCCCAGTTCGGAGGGGCCTCCATCGGCGCTTGGACGACCTATGGTTTAGGAACGCCTAATCGAGACCTCCCCGGCTACATGGTCATGGTCTCCGGAGGAAAAATGCCCTCCGCGGGAAAAGCGCTCTGGGGATCCTCTTTTCTCCCCTCAGTTTACCAAGGAGTCCAGTGCCGACCAAAAGGCGACCCCATCCTCTACGTCTCAAATCCCGACGGAATGTCGCGTGCCACGCGCCGTAAATCACTCGACGCCTTGCAAAAGCTCAATCGGCTCGAACTCGAAACATTCCGAGATCCAGAAACGCTCACTCGTATCGAGCAATATGAACTCGCCTTCCGAATGCAAACTGCAGTTCCCGGCGTCATGGATATTAAAAATGAAGACCCTAAAGTTCTGGAAGCCTACGGAGCCAAAGTCGGCGAAGCCAGCTTCGCTAACAATTGTCTTCTCGCTCGCCGCCTCGCAGAGCAAGGAGTCCGCTTCATTCAACTCTTCGACTGGGGGTGGGACATTCATGGAACCGCTAAGTTCGATGATCTCAAAAACCAATTCCCCAAGAAGTGCCGTGAAACCGACAAACCCATTACCGCACTCCTGAAGGACCTCAAACAACGCGGCATGCTCGATGACACCCTCGTCATCTGGGGCGGCGAATTTGGCCGTACTCCTATGAACGAAGCCCGTAATGGCTCAAAATTCCTCGGTCGCGACCACCATCCTGACTGCTTCACCATGTGGATGGCTGGAGCTGGCGTCAAACCCGGCACATACGGAGAGTCTGATAACCTCGGCTATTCCGTCGCCTCTAACCCTGTCGACGTCCGCGATCTACAAGCCACCATCATGCACACCCTCGGCATGGACCCTCACCACTTTTCATTTCCCTTCCAAGGACTCAACCAAAGACTCATCGGACCCGCAAATCACCCCAAAATCGTACATGACATTCTAGGCTGAAGCCCCTTTGCCTTCCTCATCAGATGAATTTTGCCCGTCGAGGGGGGGGCTGGAAATCCAGCCTCCAGATATTTCCTGTTTCGCGGTGAGAGCTCTCTAAGATACTCTAGGAGGCCTTTTTACGGATGTTTTTAAAGCCTACGAGCTTCCGCTGTTCTTCATCCCAGAGGCGGAAGCCGAGTGATTGGAAGCCTTTTCTGAAGGTGACAGGCTCGATGGTCTTGAAAATTTCATGTGAGTTATGGCATTCTTCCAGATTGTAATTTGGGATGCGTGAGCTGAGGTGGTGAATGTGGTGGTAACCAATGTTTCCGGAGAACCACTGGAGGGCTTTTGGAAGTTTGTAAAATGAACTCCCTTCCAGAGCGGCTGCGGTGAAGTCCCAATCATCTTGGCGCTCCCAGTAGACGCCTTCGAATTGATGCTGCACGTAGAAGAGCCAGACACCTGAGATTGATGCGACCAGCATGGTGGTGAATTGGATGAAGAGGTAAGGAACGAGCCCGTAAATGGCGATGAGGCCGGCGGCGAGGGCGACGAGGGCGAGGTTCGTCCAGTAAACCGAACGGCGGTCGCGAGGTTTTGCGCCGGATGAGGTGAAGCGCTCCCGAATGATGAAGAGGAAAGGAGGGGCGAAGATGAAGAGAATGAAGGGATTACGAACGGCACGGTAGATGAAACGTTTCCAGAATGGCGAGGAAAGGTATTCCTTGACCGTCATAGTCCAGACGTCGCCAGTTCCTCGGCGGTCAAGGTCGCCGGAGGCGCTGTGATGCACCGCATGTTCCCAGCTCCAATGATGATAGGGAGTGAACGTGAGGACACCCGAGATGAAGCCAATGATGGTGTTGGCACGCTTTGATCTGTAGAAAGATCCATGCCCGCAGTCGTGGAAGATAATGAAAACACGGACTAGAATGGCCCCGGCGAGGACGGCGAGGGCAAAGGTGAGCCAGTATGAGATCGAGAGAGTGAAATACATCGCAAGCCAGAGGGCCGCGTAGGCACCTAAAGAGTTGATCACTTGCCAGGTGGCTTTCTTTGCCGAAGGTTGCGTGTGCGGAGCGACAATCGTTTTCCATTCTTTGACCGTTGGAAGGACCTTGTCTTTGAGTTTGGGGGAAATGGACATGAAGGAATGGCGCGCGGTGAGCGTGGAGCGATGGGAACTTGCTGTCTATTTTTGCTTCGTCAAGTCACAGCATCGTTTTTATGAGTGATGAGGAGAAGGGACGGACCTTGCAATTCTTCTTTGTCCTCATAAGAAGGGGGCTAGATGTCCTTTGCTGAATTAAAGCTTTCCCCTTCCTTGATCGAAGCTTGTGGATTTACCGAGCCCACTCCCATTCAAGAAGGGACAATTCCAGCCGTTTTAGAAGGGCGAGATGTTTTAGGAATCGCGAAGACAGGTTCGGGGAAGACTGCAGGGTATCTGCTGCCGATTTTGCAGAAATTGAATTCCGATAGGCTTGCGAAGCATCGTGAACCCTCGGTGCTGATTTTAGTTCCCACTCGGGAGCTCGCGGATCAGGTCCATCATGTGGCGCGGAAATTTCTGGGAGAATTGGATTCTCCCTTACGATGCCGCGCAGTTTTTGGTGGGGTCTCGATCAATCGGCAGATGCAGGATCTGGGTAGGGTCGATCTGCTCGTGGCAACTCCAGGTCGCTTACTCGATTTGTTGCGAAAGAATGCGCTGACCTTGTCCGCAGTGAAGACCTTGGTCCTCGATGAGGCTGATAAGATGCTGAATCTTGGCTTTCAGCGTGAAATTGAAGAACTCTTAGCGCTGCTCCCACAGGAACGACAGACTTTGCTCTTCTCAGCGACGGCCAGTCCGGTGCTGAGCGATCAACTACGGAACCCGGTAGTCATTGAAATCGCAGATGATGAAGAAACGCTCATCAATCAAATTGCTTATTCTGTCACTGATGAAAGAAAGGGGCCGTTTTTACGATACTTGATTAAACAGGGCGAGCTGAAGCAGGTGCTTGTCTTCGTGTCATCGACACTGAGCGGGGATCGAGTGCTGCATAAGCTGGCCAAGAACGGCATCACGGCCGCGCTGATTCACTCAAAGATGAGCCAAGGCGGGCGACGGGAATCGCTGGCAGAGTTTGAGTCTGGC
Organism: uncultured Verrucomicrobiales bacterium; assembly: GCA_937930235.1. Taxonomy (GTDB): domain Bacteria; phylum Verrucomicrobiota; class Verrucomicrobiia; order Verrucomicrobiales; family Akkermansiaceae; genus SW10. The sequence continues at coordinate 7,274 of CALGLJ010000013.1, forward strand.
GAAGTTCGCGTCCTGGTGGCGACGGATCTACTTTCAAGGGGAATCGATATTCAAGGGCTTCCTTGCGTGATTAATTACGAGCTTCCGCGCTCACCGAAAGATTACATCCACCGTATCGGGCGGACGGGGCGAGCGGACAGTCCCGGAGAAGCGATTTCGCTCATTACGCCGGATGAGCGGCACCATTTTAAAGTCATTCAGAAGAAGATGGGGAAGCGCGTCGAGTTACTCGATGGGAGTGAGGTGAATTTACACGGATATTAGGTTTGGGGTCACAGGGTATGAGTCCACACTACACGAGAAAAATTGCGCACTTAACCCGTTGATTTCCAATTTTTTTCGCAAAAAAGGTTGACTTGTTGAGGGGCCTCCAAAATTGGAGTGCTTAATCTCAAACTTCTTAAGCCCCTGGCAGAGAGCTTGCAGGGCAACCTCGCCCGCCCTCAAGTGCCTTTCTCTTCTGATCTCCGCTGTGATGCAGCATCCCACGGTCAATCTCACCATTCTTGCTACCACCAACGACGGGAAAGATTGTTCCAACGAGAGCCGCTACCGGCGATTCCAGGACTTCTTTCTGAACTTCGCGCTCTGCCTCCCATCGGTCGGCCGCTTCATCCTTCAACGAATCCCGAAGCCAAAACGAGGATACGTTCTCGCGATGGATCGCACCAACTGGGAGTTCGGTCGCAAGACAATCAACTTCCTGGCCGTCAGCATCATCGTTGGAAAAGTCTCCATCCCCATCATCTGGACTGTCTTGCCGAAGAAAACCAAGGGAGGAAACTCCAACACCAGCCAACGGATCAGTCTGATGAAAAAGCTTCTCAGGATTCTTCCGGCCAGTGACATTTATGCTTTGACCCTTGATCGAGAGTTTATTGGAAAGCAGTGGTTGTCCTACTTGGATGAAAACGACATCGGCTACGTGGTCCGGCTTAAGAAAAACGCCTATGTCGGGTGGCGACATGCCATTGAATATGCCCGCAAGCGGGGGCGAAAGGCGGTGGGGCGTGAAGAGATCTTTGGCCTTTAACTCTTCTTCGCCAGCAAGACGATGAAGGCGGGAGGCCGAGCCACGCATCTCTTGGTAGCCAGCAATCGGTTCAAGGGAAAAGAGGCCTTGGCGCTCTACCGGATGCGCTGGGGAATCGAGCGTCTCTTTGGCCATTTGAAGAAAAACGGTTTTGATCTGGAAGCGACGCACATGAGCGACCCGAGAAAGCTGGAGAAGCTCTTCGCCGTGGTGACCATCGCCTACATCATTAGCTTTGCATGGGGCTGCCATCTCCGCGCCGAGCGACACCGCATCAGCGCGAAGTCCAACCGCAAAAGCCTTTTTCGACTTGGCTTGGAAGACATTCTCCGCCTCCTCAGCCCCGGCAAAACAGTGCCTCGGCACCGAGATGATCTCCTCCTCTTTCTGCGATGGCTAAGTCACTCTCAATTCAACTCAATTTTCCTCATGTAGTGTGTCCCAATGGATAAAACAAGTGTCGATGAACTCAACCGCGTGATATGCCGATTCATCATCTGGCATCTTGATGGTCTCCCGTGCGATTTCCATTCCCTCCAGCACTTCGTCCTTCACTTCTGGCCTTCTGCTTAATTCACCAAGCATCTCAAAGGCTTGTGAGTTTCGAAGATGGCTCTTTGTTTCCCGCTTCGGAGGATTATTCGTAAGCGTCCGAGCAGCCCAATCTGAATAATCTGTTCTACACTAAACAGCTGAGGCCATTTGGGGGCATTCTGCCTGGTTGGACTCGCCATGTTCCAGTGACAATTGAAATAAGCTTGACCACGATCTCCTACACCGTGAACCTCAACATGTTGTTTAGCAGAACTGTCATCGAAGGTATTCTTCAAGCTGTCTTAACCCTATCGGTCGTTTTGGTCTATGGGTTGGGCTCTGCTATGGCCTTTGAGATAGAGCACGAGCACAAAGACGGACATTCGCATCACGATCACCATCATCATGATGATCATGACCATCACCATGGTGACGAGAACGAGACGGATAGTGAGTCGCAAGATGAGGAAGAAAATTCTCCCTCACACCGTCACTCGCATTTCATTTCATTCGATACGCAGGTGGCGACAGCTTCTGCAAATTTCCTGATCTCGAAGGCTCTTAGCTTTTCTCGCGAGAGATTCCATTTGGAGAAAATATTGTGTCCCGATGGCCCCGTTTACGAGCTATCGAAGCCTCCCCAATTGGGTTGAGTTGAGCGGCGAAGATTGACCGATTTGTGATCCTGATCCTCTTAGATTCAGGACTCACATTTCAGGCAGATGTCTTCCTTTCTATTGGTCGACGATAGCGTCGGGTCCATGAGTCCTGCTGCCGCTCGCAGATTAAACGCTCTCTTTGCGTGCTCTTATTCCTTGCGACCTCGTGCAGACGAGAACTCGGTCGGATAAGGGCCACGCGGAGGCTCTTATTTCAATTGATCCCTTGATCTTGCCTTTGAGGCACTATGCACAAATTTTTCCAACTCATCGCGGCTTCGAATGCTGCTCTTCTTCTGGCTGCGTGTCAGTCCTTTGACCAACAACCGTTGGACCTTCCTGCTCATGACCAGAAGTGGCGGGCGCAGAGTTCAGACAGTGAAAAGATTCGCGCCTTTGCTCGACGTTTGGCCAAGAGTTCCTCACGCCCAGCCACCTTTAATCCTTCCAACGGTATTTCTCTTGCCGAAGGAAAGATGATTTCTCTCGTCTACAATCCGGATCTTCGGGTCGCTCGGCTGAAAGCAGGAGTGGCGAAAGCGGAGGCTGACTTCGCCGGGCTTTGGAATGATCCTGAACTCAGTCTGGATGTTCTGAGGGTCACAGAGGGAGTTCCTGATCCATGGATTATTGGTTCTTCGCTCGCTGTGACCATTCCTCTTTCCGGTCGTCTGAGTGCCGAAAAAAAACTGGCTGAGGCTTCGTTTCATGTCGCCTTAGATCGAGTGGCTGAGACCGAATGGAAGGTTATGATTGATCTCCAAAAATCCTGGGTCAAGTGGTCGGCTCTCCGTACCGAACTTGAGCAAACTACGAAGGTCGTAAATTCCCTCAACTCAATTGTGAAATCCACTCAGCTTCTGGCTGAACAAGGGGAAATCTCCAGCACGGAAGCGGGGCTTTTCACCATTGAGCAAACAAGTCGCCGCGCTGAGGTCGCGCGTCTGAAAGGCGAGGTCAAAGCTGAGGAACAGGTGATTCGCTCCTTGCTCGGACTTTCTCCCAGCGCGCCCATTCGCCTCGTTCCTCATCTCGCTCTCACAAGTTGGAATCCGAGTGAAAATCGCCTGAGCTATAACAACCCGACGATCAATCGCCTTCGTCGTGAATACGAAGTCTCAGAGCGCACTTTGATCCGGGAAATTCGCAAACAATACCCAGACCTCACCATCGGGCCACAGGCTGAAAGTGATGAGGGCCAATCGCGCATCGGCTTCATTGGCGCGATCCCGTTACCGATCTTAAACGCCAACAAAGGCGGCATCGCCAAAGCTCGCACCCAGCGCGAGGTGGCCCGTGCAGCTTACGAAGCGGAGTATGAACGAAAGGTCGGGCAACTGGCCGCCGCGAATGCTCGTCTGAGAGGAATCCGAGGCCAGCAGTCATCCCTTCAACAAAGTCTGATTCCTCTCGTAGATCGCCAAGTGAGTGATGCTCAAAAACTCGTCCAGCTCGGCGAAGGCGGAAGCCTCATCTTGCTGGAAAGCATCGTCCGCGCTCATGAAGCGAAGCTGAAAATTATCACTACCGAGCAACAACGCTCCCTAGCAGAAACCGATCTTCAATTTCTGCTAGGCCCTACCAATCACAAGTCGAACCCATCGAAAGACTAACACCATGAACCTTTTTAAAATAGCCCCGTTCTTGAGTCTCCTTTTCCTGCTCCCGTCTTGCAATCGTGAGGGCGAAGAAGCCGCACCTTCAGCTGAAGCGGAGAAAGAACAGCCGACGAACCGAATAGAAATCCCCGCCACCGTCCGCAAAAACTTAGGGATCACCTTTGCCAAAGTGGAGCGGAGAAAGGTCGCCAGCACGATGCGCGTACCGGGATCATTCGAGCTTCAACCGCTCGCTCAACACGAATACCGGATGATGCTCTCCGGTCATATTGAATTTCTCGTCGATCAGTTTGATGAAGTGAAAGCAGGCACTCCGCTTTACCGCTTTCGCTCGCTTGAGCTGTTAGAACTACGCCAACATGTTGATCTAGCGCAAGCCTCTCTCAGACAAGCGGAGGTTAAGGCCGAGGCGGTTCAAGCCCGAAAGCGCAAACTCGTAAAAGCCAACTTCAAAAACGCTGAACTCGATACTCGCATCACGGAGCTAGAAGCTGAAATCGATCAACGGGAAGCGGAGTTCATTGCTGCAAGTGCTGCCCTTCGTAACGTCTCGCAAGCGGAACCTCAGAACGATGGCACTGAGTGGGTCACCGTCAGCGCGAAAGAGGTCGGCGTTGTCGATTCGCTCGCCGTGACAAATGGCACTTTTGTCGAAGGTTCGACGCTCATTCTCACCACCATCGATCCCAGTAAAATCCGCTTCCATGCCATGGGCTTGCAAAGCGATTTACCAAAATTTCAAAACGGGCAGTCGGTCAAAATCGTTCCTCCCCAAGCAGCAGGAAATGACATCAATCAATCTATCGAAGCAACAATGCAAATCGGTCTCGCCGCAGACCCACGGCAGCGCACCGTAGCGCTTTTCGCAAAGCCGACTGAGTTAAAATCATGGGCTCGCCCCGGCGTTTCCGCTTTCTTGGAGATCGTCGAAGAATCGAGCGGTGGCATTGTTCTCGCCATTCCGCGTTCTGCCGTGGTGAAGGATGGTATCACGCACGTATTTTTCAAACGCGACCCACTCAATGCCAATAAAGCGATTCGCGTCGAGGCGGACTTAGGAGTCGATGACGGACGGTGGATCGAGATCAAGAGTGACCTCGGGCCGAAAGACGAAGTCGTTCTCGATGGAGTCTATGAACTCAAGCTCGCCAGCTCGCAAAGCGGAACATCGCAGAAGGGCGGGCATTTCCATGCCGACGGGACCTTCCACGCAGAAGACCACTAAACTTTTCGTAGTATGCTGAGCAAACTGATCAAATTCTCACTAGAACGTGCGCCGCTGGTGCTCATTCTGGCAGGCGTCTTGCTGTCCTTCGTTGCCCTGCGGCTTTCCAAGACTCCTGTCGATGTCTTCCCTGAACTCAATGCGCCTACCGTGGTCATCATGACCGAATCGCCGGGGCTGGCGGCGGACGAGGTCGAGAAATACGTGACTTTTCCCATCGAAAGTTCTGTCAATGGCGTGCCGGGAGTGAGGCGTGTTCGCTCCTCCAGCGCCATCGGCCTTTCCATCGCTTACATCGAGTTCGACTGGGGAACGGACATTTACACCGCCCGGCAACTCGTCTCCGAGCGGCTGGACTCGGTGCGCGAAGATCTCCCTCCAGATGCCCATGCCGAGATGACCCCGATCACCTCGATCACGGGAGAAATCATGCTCCTCGCCATCTCATCACCTGATCAAAAGATGAGTGATCTGGAGATCCGAGCTTATGCCGAATACGATCTGCGAAATAAACTCCTAGCCATTGCCGGTGTCTCTCAGGTCTCGGTCATTGGCGGCGAGCTTCCCGAGTATCAAGTGCTCGTGCGTCAAAATGATCTCCGCCTGTATGATCTCAGTATTCAGGATGTGATCGAAGCATCAGGAGCCTCTCACAGCACCTCGAGTGCGGGCTATCTGCCAAATGTTGATTCGCTCGAACTGCCCGTGAGACAGAGCGGTCGCGTTCGCTCCGTGAAGGATATTTCCGGCACCTTGATCAAGTATCACGACGGTTTTCCTGTCACCATCGGGCAAGTCGCAGATGTAAAACTCGGCCCAGCGCCCAAGCGCGGAACAGGCGCTGATGGTGGGCAACGTGCCGTAGTGATGACCATTCAAAAAGCTCCCGGCACAAACACCATCACCATCACGCAGACCATCGATGACATGCTCGATGAGCTAAACGCTTCCTTGCCGGACGGGCTCCATATCAACCGACAGATTTTCCGTCAAGCCGACTTCATCAATCTCTCGGTGTCAAATGTGGTTCACGCTCTCCGTGATGCCGCCATCATCGTCGCCGTCATTCTCATTCTTTTCCTGCTCAATGTCAGGACGACCATCATCACGCTCACCGCGATTCCACTTTCGCTCGCCGTCGGTCTCTTGGTCTTCGATTGGATGAATATGACGATCAATGTCATGACTCTAGGTGGCCTCGCTATTGCGGTCGGCAGCCTCGTCGATGACGCCATCATCGATGTCGAAAACGTCTTCCGCCGTCTCAACGAAAATGCGGCAAGGCCGGAGGCCGAGCGTCAGCTACGCCTCAAAGTGATCTTGGACGCGAGTAACGAAATTCGTCCGGCCATGGTGTTCGCAACCATCATCATCGTCCTAGCCTTCCTCCCGCTCATGTTCCTCGAAGGCATCGAAGGCCGCTTTTTCCGCCCGCTCGGAATCGCCTTTGGAGTGTCCATTGTGGCTTCCCTCGTCGTCGCTCTCACCGTGACGCCCGCGATGTGTCGCTATCTTATGCGGGGAAAGAGCAATCATGATCACTCGACTGATCCACCACTCGTTCGGAAGCTGAAAGGCATCTACACCCCGCTCGTGAGATCAGCGGTGAAGTTTAGAAAATCCGTGATCAGCTTGGCTATTGTCGCAACCTGCCTAGCTCTTTGGCTCAGTTCTACTTTTGGAAAATCGTTTCTCCCAGAGTTCAATGAAGGCACCTTCACCATCGGTCTTTACGCACCTCCGGGCACGTCTTTGCAAGCGAGTGACCGCATGGCCAGCTCCATCGAGAAACAGCTTTTAGCACTCGAAGGAGTTAAAAGCGTGACCCGCCGGACGGGGCGCGCCGAGCGCGACGAACACGCCGAGCCCGTGAGCAATTCCGAAGTCGATGTCACCGTGAAGCCCGGCTACCAAAAGGAAGTAGTGCGCCAACAGATCAGCGCGATTCTTGAAAAAGTTTCTGCAATTACGACAAACATCGGACAACCCATCGAGCACCGACTCAGCCACATTCTCTCCGGCACACCAGCCGCCATCGCCATCAGCATTTATGGAGATGATTTGGAAAAGCTGCGTGTCATTGCTAAAGAGATCGAAGCCGCTCTCAAGCCTCTCGCAGGAGCGCGGGATGTCGCCGCCAGCCGAGAAGTTATGATCCAATCGCTGCCGATTGAATACCGCCCGGGTGATCTCGCATCCTACGGTCTCACTCCTCGCTCCGCAGCGGAACAGGTCAAAAATGCCGTCTTCGGAGTGACCGTGGCTGAGATTAACGAAGGTGTCCGAAGATACAGTCTCGCTGTTAGACTGGACGAAGAAGAGCGCGATGAAGTAGAGGATTTAAAAAACTTGGTGCTTCGTGGCAAAGCTGGCGCACTCGTCCGACTTCACGAGGTTGCCGATATCGGCCCCGAGATGACCTCGAATCTGATCGGGCGGGAAAATGCCCAGCGTCGCGCCGTCGTCACTCTGAATGTCGAAGAGGGATACAACCTTGGGGATCTCGTCGAGGAGGTTCAGCAGAGGGTCGATCCCATCGTGCAGAGCTACGGCTATACCGTGAAATACGGCGGCCAGTTTGAAGCTCAACAGGCCGCTAGTCGCACCATCTTCCTTTTCAGCGGGCTGGTTCTCCTGATTATGATTTTTCTCCTTCAGCTCGCCATTGGCTCCTTCCGAGCCTCCTTGCTCGTGCTGGTCAATCTTCCGCTCGCGCTCATTGGAGGTATCGCCGCCATTTACCTCACCGAGTCACCCGGCATCGTGAGCAATACCACCGCACTCTTCGGACTTGGCGGACGCTACACTGCTCCCGTTATTTCCATCGCCAGCATGGTTGGCTTTATAACGCTTTTCGGCATCGCCGTCCGCAATGGCATCTTGCTCGTGAACCACTACGACCACCTCATGAAGCATGAGGGCAAGACGATGTTTGATGCCATCGTCCAAGGCTCTTCCGAACGTTTGATACCGATTCTTATGACAGCTTTGACAGCGGCACTGGCCGTCGTCCCCATCGTCTTGCAGGGGGATAAGCCCGGGAATGAAATTCTCGCCCCTTTGTCAGTCGTGATTCTGGGAGGTCTGCTATCATCGACTTTTTTGAATCTCATCATTGTCCCGGCAGGCTACGCAGCCATTCACCGCGTTTCTGCCGATCAACCCAATCCTAAAACCAAACCAAAAACTGAACTACTATGAAAAAAGTAAAAACTATCCTCACTTCAATGTCCTTAGCTGCCCTCCTTGTCAGCTGTAACGACAAGAAGCACGATGACTCTCACGGCCATGACCAAGACTCCGGCCACTCGCATCAAGAAGAAAAGGCAACCGCCGAAAAGGAAGATGACCACGACGATCATGATCATGGCGAAGAGGTCGAACTCGGCGAGTTCGATATCCAAGGCCACAAAGTCAAAGCCCTTCAAAGTCACGGAAAGGTAGAGGCTGGAAAGGAAGGCCACCTCGTCATCGCCCTCCCATACAATGACAAAGGAGAAACCGTCGTCCGCGCCTGGATCGGAACCGAAGACCGCACCCTCTCCTCCGTCGGAAAAGGCGAATACGCACCCTCACACGACGATTACGACATCCACATGATAGCTCCTGACCCACTTCCCGCGACTGCAAAGTGGTGGCTCGAAATCGAAAAGCCAGACGGCACCAAAGCGTTAGGCTCAATCCCACTACTCAAGGACATCAAGAAATAGCAAAAGCCAATAAATCGACCCCAACGAAAGCAATCGCCCTGCAAACTCAGGCGATTTCTTTTTTATGTGGAAGTGCACACTACACGAGGAAAATTGGCAGCGTAACGTGCTGAAAAAGAGAATATAAAGTCACTTTAAGGTTCATGCGGTGGTTATTGAACCCCGGAGATCCATCAATTTTTCTCATGTAGTGTGGTATGAGTCATGATCGCAAATGCGAAGCCATCCTTGATGCTTACGGAGTCCGTCATGCCTGAAAACTGGCCAGCGTACCCCCACCCCTTCATTCCTCCATCGCCGAGATCCAGCTCTTCATCTTCTTTGTCCCTCTCTCATACCAAACATCCAGCACTGGGCGCCAATTCTCCACTCCCTCCTCCTTCATCAACTCCAACACCCGCTGCATGGTCCGATGGGGAATCACACTCAGCAACTCCTCCTTCGTCCAAAAGAAGCCCCGCTCCCGCATCTCCTCCAAAAATTCCTGCGCCGCTAACTCGACATCAATCGCCAGCCCCCGCTCCGCAAACAGCAGCAAAGGATAACCATTCTGCATCTCCATCCGAATGTATTCCTCATCGAGGCACCAATCGATCATCTCTAAAATCTCCGGCTGCGACTTCTCTAAAAAAGCTCCGTATGAAGGATTCTCCCTCCACTCCTCTTTCACCGTCTTCGCCTTCGACCCCGCCAAAACCCGCGCCAAACTCGTCCGCCCCGCATCTCCAAACACCGCTCGCATCCCCCGCAAGATGATCTCAATCTCTTCCTGCGAAAGCCCCTCTCCCCGATTACG
>CALGLJ010000014.1 GCA_937930235.1 uncultured Verrucomicrobiales bacterium
CGAAGTTGACGTGAAATTGATGGCGCGAGACGTTGAAAAAGTAGAGCTTTGGCTGAGTTCGGATATCGGTGATCAAAAACTTGACCTCTTTTACATTGGTCGCCCCAGGGAAATCATCTCTCTTTGCGAGTTGGTCAAATCGCGCCAGCGTGGGAATAAAGATCGCTCCGTCTTGCGGCGGAATAGTCATGGCGGCATTGAAGGCCGCACAACTATGCTCATTGAGCATGAGCTCCGTGAGGTCATCGATGCCGTCATCATCACTGTCACGAGGGGTGCTGTTTGGAATGATTTCAGCCTGATAGAACCCTTTCTGCAAAGAAAGAATGGGATCAACGAGCCAATTTTCGAATTCATCGAGTGCGATCAAGTCGACCGGCTTCCAGGTCTTGAGATCGCGAGAGTGAGAGAGGATTCCATAATGTCCGGGTTGAGCGGGCAGCGAGAGTTGGAATTTTCCTTGGTCTCCCAACTGAGGAGGGCTTAAGGCAACTTGGGCGAAAGTGACGCTCGTAAGCAGTGACAGAATTCCAGCGATTTTTTTAAACATGTCTGAAGAAGGCGGTTTGTTTTATCGAAGACGGTAACGCTGTCCGGGGAGGGTGAGGACGATTGCATTTAATTCTAAACGCATCAGGGAGACTGAGATTTGATGACTGGGGAGAGAGGTTTCTTGAACGAGTTCATCGATGGAGATTTCTCGGCCTGCCATGGCTTCGACGATGAGCTGTTCTTCTTTTGAGAGATCGATTCTTGTTTGATTTGGGCTGGGATCGTTTTCTTGAAAGTCAAATTGCCCGAAATCTTCTAAAATTTGTGAGCCGTCTGTGACGAGGGTGGCGCCCGCTCTGATTAGAGCATGACATCCGCCGGAGCTGGGGCGGTCAATTGGCCCTGGGATTGCGTAGATCGTTTTACCAGCATCATTGGCAAGATTCGCGGTGATGAGAGAGCCTGAGCGAATGGGACATTCGACGACGACGAGGGCTTGAGACCAATTTGCCACGATACGGTTGCGTTGAGGAAACGTTTTTTTATCAGGTTTGGTGTCGAGAGGAAATTCAGAAATGATAGCTCCGTAGCCGGAGGCGATTTTTTCGGCTAGGGCGAGATTTTCGGGAGGGTAAAGCTGCAGGAGGCCAGATCCCAGAACGCCGATTGTCCGTCCTTTTGCCGCGATGGCGCCTTCATGAGCGGCGGTGTCAATGCCTCTCGCGAGTCCGGAGATGATGGTCATTCCGGCGCTTGCAAGTTGGTAGGCAAATTTACGAGATGCTTCCCGACCGTAATGAGTGAGTTTGCGGGAACCGACAATTCCAATGGCGTGTGCATCACGTTCCTGAAGCTCTCCCCAGACGTAGAGAATGACGGGAGCATCAAAGGATGCGAGAAGAGGCTTGGGGTAGTCTGGACACTCGCGAGTGAGAATTTGAATATCTCGCTCGGCCGCGCGCTGAATCTCTCGGGAAGGATCTGCGTAGTCTTCCCAATTTTTGATGAGGTTCGCTGTTTCAGGGCCAATCCCTTGAACCTGTTGCAGCTCATGAACTGATGCAGAGAGTGCTTTTTGAGCAGACCCACAGGTATCAATGAGACGCCGAATCTTAACAGGTCCAGTTTTTGGAACTTGGTTGAGAGCAATGAGAGCCTCTACTTCCGTCATGGAGTAATGATAGTAAGGCGATAGAATCTTTTTATGACATCAATGGTGACTTCCGTGCTTTGGGATGAACTCGTTGCCGTGATGGTTTTTAGAGAACTCCATGAGTTGTTCTCAAGGGAGGTGCTAGTTTCTAGGAGGTAGGTCACATTTGGAATAGATTCCCATGTGATGATGAGTTCGTCGGGGGTCGTTCCTGACGCAATACCCGTGATGTCGAATTCAGCATCTGGCACGGTTGGATCAGTTCCGATTTGGACTTCGGTACCATCGTTAATACCATCGTTGTCAGTATCAGGATTCGTGGGGTCGGTATTGGCAGCGAGTTCTTGTGAGGCGGTGAGGCCGTCTCCGTCCAGATCGAGATCGGGTTCTGCGCCAGGACTTCCTCCAGGCAGGCTAGATGCTCTCCAGTTCAGGCCATTGTCGTAATTGCCAGCGATGTCGATGATTTCCAATGAAGGGCCATCTCCATCAGCTTCTTGAGGCCAATCACCCCCATCGTCATATCTGAATTGTTGGATGATTTGTCCGGAGGCATCTTTTAAGGTGATCGTTTCTCCTTTGTTAGAGAGGCCGCCGTCACCCCACTCATCGAGAATGCGGATGCCATTTCCGTAGACGGTATTAAAGGTAGAGGTGTCTTTGACGATGACGGCATATTCTCCTGCATCTAGGGAAACATTTGGGAGATCAAAGCGATCGGCAAATGGTTGGCCGGCCTCGAAGTAAACTCCATTGAGTGAAAGAGGGGCGTTCCCGGCATTGTGTAATTCGAGGAATTCAGCCAAAGAATTGTCACCAGCGGTGTGATACATAATTTCTGTTATGCGGAGATCCTGAAGGGATGAATTTGTCTGAGCAGGATCAATTAGCATGGCGTAATCGAAGCTTGCACGCAGTTCACGGGCGATGTCGGTCGCGGCAAATATTCCTGCTTTTTGCAGGACAGCGGGATCGGTAGTGAAGGTGGGAAGAGTTTCCTGGAAAAGGTCAATCCAGATGCCGGGAGCGGTGCGATAGGAGAAGGTGAGTAGCTCTCCGGTACGAGTGGCTCTGACTGTGGCATCTGTTCGCTCCCAGTTGCGGGTCGCCGTGAGGGTCGAGATAGCGGAGTCAGATCTCATAGTGGATATGGTATCTCCATCTTCAATCCCGATGGAATAGCTCGTGCCTCCAATGGTGACGGTGAGGCCTGCAATGAACTCTCCTTGTTGAATGGATGCTAAGGTGACATCAGTTTGGAATGTCCACTGATCGCTGTTAGGCAAGGTGCGCGATAGGAGAGGGAAGTCTGGGATGTTGTGACGGAAAGCCTGGGTTGTGGTGCCATCCACTTTGATCGTGATCGAATTTTCAAGATCAGAGAGGGAATACCAGTTTTTGTTAAAGCTGCCATCTCTTAAGACGAGGTTCTCAAGATTCCATATATTTGTGTCGAGTCTTGGGTTCGAGAATGGCTCCCAACCGCTTTCATCAAAGGCTGATATTTTGCGCCGAGTGGTGGAAGAGTTCCCATCTGCATCTGTTGCGACAAGGGTGACTTCGTAGATTCCTGCGCCTGCAAAGCTTGCGGTGGTGATTGCTGAGGATGGGTTGGCGATTTCACAGCCCGCATCGGCGGTCCAGTTATAAGTGAGTGTCGTTCCTTCGGGATCGAGGGATCCTGAAGCATCGAATTCAAATGTGGTTGCAGCATCAATATTGTAAGAGCGCGGGCTGCCTGCGATGTCGATGATGGGAGGGGCATTGCCTGTCTTATTGACGGTGAATGCAACTGATTCGACGACGTTTCCAAGACGGTCAAAGGCATCAATGATGAGTTGATTGGAGCCTTCCGAGATCTGGATGTCTTCCAATTCCCAAGTTGAAGCGCTGGTGAAGGTTAGAAGCGCTTCGGGGTGATCTTGAATTCGAATATCGTATGCTCTCACAGGGCTCGTTCCGTTCAGGTCAACGAAGTCCGCAGAGGTGGTAAGACTTCCGTTACTGCCACTGGTGACCGTCAGGGTGCTATTGAGATCAGCAGTTTCCTGAATGGCTTCATTAGCTTTGGTAATGCGGTTGGCATTCCAGGTGTTAAATTTGACGGTAGGAACGGTGTATGAATCGGATGCTCGTTCTTCGGCTTTCAACCAAGCTTCAAGTCGAGGAGAGTCGACGGTATAGCGATCGATCATTTCCTGAATGTAATAATTCATGCGTTGCCGGACATAAGGTTTATCGAAGAAATTACTGAGGCCGGGAAGGAATCCAGGAGTGTCGACCGCATCACTTCCGAAGAATGGGGCGTTTGGACCTCGGAAAGTATTGTCTGAATCCCACTGGAGGAGCATCCACATGTGATCATCGTTACGACGTAAGAAGTATCCATTTTTACCACGATTTCTCGTAATGCTATCGAAGTCATCTGCCCATCCGCGCACCACTGCATTCACGGCCATCAAATCGATGTCGGCCATGTTGTCGAGTTGGGTCGGAGTGAAGGTGTTATTATCGATTGTTTCGATCCATTGGATCATGGGGGTGTAATCAAATTCTTCCCGGCGACTTTTCTTGTTCCAGTTCGCATGATAGTCCCGAATGTTGTAACTATCTTTGAAATCCCAACTCGCGTTGACGCGGTTGTTTTTATTTACGATGTCATTATCCTCCATCCGAAATTCATCATCAATTCGATAGAGGTCTCCGTCGGTGCCATTTTCTTCGATACGACGGAGGAAGTCATTTGCGACGGGTTCTGTTTCTTCAACGAGATTGGGAATGCTATTGTTGACGAAAGTCCGAATGATTTCGTTTTCGTTTTGAAAGTGTCCAAAAAGGTAAAGCCAGTAGCGGACAATCCGATTATGGTAAGAAGAATCGACCTGGGGTTCATCATCCAAGATCCTTTTGGAGACCCCGCGGAAACGCTGATCAGCAGGGGTTTTCCATTTAGCACGGGTATAGTCAGCAAAGGCGGGGCGAGTAAAAGGGCTTCCTCGTTTACGGATTTCGCAATTATAAATGATATCCTGCTCGTTACTGATGAAGGTACAGTTAAAGTAAGCATTCGAAAGCTTCGGGAAATCGAAGTCAAATTCAGCGGTGTCTCCGAAGACGACCGTTTGAGAAGGATTTGTCGGATCTTGCCCTGAATTGGAGGCTCTAATGTCGCGAGCACTAATGATGAAGCGTTCGGTGCGAAGGTCTCTTTTGAGAATGTCTTCTGATCTGTTGTCGACCATCCACATGGCAGGTTCTTCGGGTGCGGTTTTTGGAAACGTGGTGGTGCCTCCCGCAGAAGTCGCGACGACGTAGAACTGAATGATCGATTGGTCTGGGCGGTAGATGGCATTTGTGAGAGTCACGGTATAGACTCCATCGCCTGCGATTTCATCTCCTCCGTTGATGCCGTCATCGAACATGGTTTCGGTGTTCCATGGATTCGCTCCGGTGCTGGAATCGATGCGCAGAAAGGCACTGACGGAATCAGCGCTCCCGACTTCAGCGGTGATGACGACATCGTTTGCCGACATGGGAACTGCGGGAGAGTGGAGAATTTTTGAAATGGTAGGAACTGAAGCTGTTAATGCACTGTCGTTCGCCGCTCCGGGAGTCCCTAAATTGAGCGGAATCGGCAAGCGGATCGTTTCCCCAAATGAGCGATCCCATGTTTCGAATTGTAAATTGGGAGCCCCTGAAATCCAGCGTGCTTCAAAGGAGAGTTCGAGAGTGTCATTTCTTTCAATTTGCACGACATCGATTTCGCAATGATTTGCTTTTTCATCTCCTCCGCCATCAGAAATGATGTGGAATTCATCGCCTCGGATTTCACTGTCGCGATGCGTTCCTTGGCAAAGCCAGCCGGTGTCTCCTTCTCCGGTGGTACTCAAGGAGAGGCCATTGGCGGCGAGGATGTTTGTGGTATTCACATTGGTTCTGATGAGAGAGAGGTTGCGCAGAGCGATGTGTGCATTATCGACCGTGCGGAAATGCAGTTCCCGGTAGTCTCTACCTCCACCCCTTTCATCAATCTGGAGGTAGGGGGCGGTGATGGTGTATGTTTGGAAAGTGGTCTTGTCAGACTCATCGGAGGCGCCCCATGCACTTGCGGAGGCATTGTCCATATCAGGATGTCGCAGCTCGATACTGCTGCCTTCCGCATTAGAGAGTTCGGGCCAAGCACCTCCTGTATAGTAGTGGACTTCATCGACGGTATTTCCCATGGGATCGACGAGACGCAGCATTTCACCACGATTTGAAAGGCTTCCGGTATATTCGCCGATGATAGATGGAGCGGTGAGACGACTCGCATTAGCGGCGATGACGGCGTAAGCTCCAGGAGCGAGTGAGGTGCCATCGGGAAAGGTATAGTTTACCCCATCGGAGAAGCTCCAACCTGAGAGGTCAACAGTCTCAGAGCTTCGGTTGAATAGCTCGATGAATTCGTCATCCCGTTCTTTCGATGGGGGATCGGGCATGATCTCATTAATGACAATGCGTGTCTCTCGCAGTGGATTGTTAGGAAGGTCTCTTGAGCTAGTTCCGGTGAGGAAAAAGTCATCTGAGCCGTCTGGGAAAGCGGAAGCGTCGAGCGCTTCGGTGCGAACTGAGACGGCGTCTAATACTCGATCACTGGCATCGATAAGATAGATTGAGATACGTTCTCCGGAGGCATCGAATGTCGTATTGGTAGTGGCTACGCTGCGAGATGCGGCTGCATTGGCCAAGGGGATTTTATCACTGAAATCTCTCTCGCTCGCTAGAAATAGCCCTTCGATTCCGAGGTCTCCTCCGGTTGGATTATAAATTTCAATCCAGTCACACACTCCTGCGCCATCGAAGTGGATTTCATTGATTTGATATGACGCGGTCTCCTCTCCGCTGAAGTTCGCCTCCGCCGGGCTGCGTTGTGAGAAGAGAAACCACTGGTCAGATCCGGTAGGTTTTCGGCCAAGTGATCTCCCGTCGAAGGGAATGTTTGCCTCGATCGCATCTGTGATGGTGACGCCATCAGGCTGAGTCAGATAAATAGCGGTTTCACTGCCAATAGTCAGACCAGATTGGGAGAATCCTACCGTGGCGAGGCCAAAGGGAGGCACGGTGATATTCTCCGTGATTTGGAATTTAGTGAGTAAAGATGGGGTGTCCGAGAGATGCCACCCTGAGAGTGAGATTGATTCAGAAGTGGTATTGTAAAGCTCGACGAATCCATCGTCGTTAATCGCTGGCAACACCTCATTGATGACGAGGTTATTATCGCTCGGGTAGTTAATTCTCACTTGAGCACCGAAGAGAAGATCGCTACTGCCGGGATCGTTTTGGAGCACTTGGCAGGAAATGACATTCGTCCCATTCGTCAGGGCTGAACCATTGTTCGTGATATTCATTATGGTGGCGTTGTTGACTCCCGCTGGCCTAAACCCACTATCTGGGTTCGGGGGGACGCCATTGATTCCGCCGATTGATTGCCCGTTCAGATAGAGATGAGCTCCATCATCGATAATGGTGTCGATGTTAAAGGTGACTCCTGCGGTGCCACTTCCGGAAAACTCGAACTCTTTTCGAAAAAAGTAAGAGATATGGTTTTCCGACCGGTCAGGTCTCTCAAATTCAGTTTCAAGTGGAATGTTATCTACGATGGGACCAGTTTCAAAGCCGTATAATCCACCTCTGTTGGCAATGTCTTCTTCCATGGTCCAGCCTCCAGAGTCGAATTGGTATGAGAGCAGTTGCCAGTCGTCGCCCACCGGAACATTCGCGTCATTGTAGTCCCATTTTGAATTGAAATCGATGAGTATGATCCCCTCTGAGAGATTGACCGAAGGGTCTTCAAACGGCTCTTCCGGAGAAGAGGCGAGCACGGTGCCGGGAATCGGACTTGAGGTAATGCTGGCATCCCAAGAGCGCGGGTCGTCGATGTTCCGGTCGGGATTGATCAGGACCAGGCTGTGCCCCGTTCCATCAGGGCTGATGGGCCACTCGCCTCGGTCGTTATATCGAACGGTACAGAGATCGACGCCATTTTTGTCGGTGAGGGTGATTCTTTCTCCGGCATTACTTAGTGAGCCGGTCCAAGGACCAAAAATTCGTGCGCTTTGGGGAAGGCCATAGGCTGTTCGGAATGATTCGGGATCACTTTCACAAATCACGATCGTTTCAAAGGCTTCGAGAAATGAATCGCGCTCTTGGGCCGCAGAAAACTCTGGAAAGGTGAAGCTGACCCCATTACTGAGACTCCATTCTGCAATGTCAAAAGGAGTGGACGTAAGGTTCTGAATTTCAATGTATTCCAGCAGGTCGCCCTTCGGGTTATACATAATTTCAGAAATCACAACCTGTTCTGCAGGGACGGTAACTGCAGACAAAATCAAAGTCGTGGCAGCCAGTAGTTGAACAGAGAGTTTTCTCATAAATCGTGCAATAGTAATAGACCATGTAGATACATCGGTCGAGGATGATTCTTGAGCAGTAGTCTAGGATTCTTGGGAAGATAGCACCAATTGCTCAGGAAATGGGCATTTTTTACAATCGGAGACATCTTCTAGGCAAAAATCCTGATAAATCTGCAAGAGAGCTTGGTGTTGCCAAGCGTATTTCAAGAAGGGTTTGGCGGCAGAGAGCGAGCCAAAGAGACGTTCACAACATCGCGTGACCTTTTGATTAGGAGGGCCTCCTCTGATTTTTGTGAAATCACTCCACGCACTCGGGGTGTCGGTGATGGTCACAGGAAATAAGGTGTTAATCAAAAATTCCTGCAAACGAGCTGGCCCGAGCAGCCGAATCGATTGTTCTGTTTTTTTCGAATGCAGGGTGTGATGACGATCCCAAAATGGGTGTGAAAGCGCAATCAGGGTTTGTGAAAGCTTTTTAAACGGAGCGGATTCTCGGGCATCTTTGGTGAGGTTCTGCCAGTGAGGGATGGCGGCGGCAAGAGCTGCGAGACGGCGTTGGGGATGATTTCCAGGACGTGAGCCAGTCATATTCCAGCCGGGGCTCCGTTCATTCGGAAATTCAAATTTCAGACGATGCTTCCACCAGGAGTCCCAGAGATCTTCGAGCCATTGCCGAGAGTCTGCAGGTGCGGTTTCATGAAGTTTAGGAGAGAGGAAGCCTGCGGTGCCGAAGAGGATTGCTTCAGAGCTTGCAAAGTCCATTTGACGCAAAACTTTGATGGGGAGTCGCTGAGCGAGTAGGCGCATGGGCAGCCGATTTGCGGCAAAGCCAAGCGTATCGGCAAAGCTTTCCCACAGAGCTTGGGAAAAACCATGGCGGGTGGCAATGCGGTGAAATCGCTGGGCCTTGAGGCGGCAGCGATGTCGTGCAGCTTGCTCCAAAAGGTTCAGCACGGCTTCTGGGGGAAGATGGCTCAGTGGTTGCAGGCAGCGTCCGGGGCGGGCCAGAGCTTGACTCAGGCGAGGCAAGCCCAAGGCTGCTCGGAGTTGATCTCGATCAATGACGACGCGTGGGACGTTGCGATGTTGACTGGTGCGGGTGAAAAACTCTGCGCCATCATCCTCGAGGACGACGTGGAGGATGACTTGATCAAAATTTTCGTTGAGCGCGTGTCCGTGACGTTCCCAATTTCGAGATTCCATGTCGATTTCGATCGGGCCATGGTGTGGGGTCCCATCAATTTCGATACTTGCTTGAATGAAGTCCGGCCCTGCTCCCCGGTTCCATTCTCCGGCAGAGATGATCGTGATTTCGCGCCCGCAGGTGCTCTGGAAATGATCCTGGAAATGTCCCGCAAACCAAAGTGATTGGACTTGAATCTCATCGACCCGCAGAGAGCTGAGTGGAGGAGGTTCACTGACGGCATATGACGCCGCCGTGGATTTCAAGAGTGACTCGTAAGTCATTATTTCTTTGGCTTGGCCGGCTTGGGCGGGGGTGGGTTCAGGATGTTACTGAGTCCGATGAGCGATTTCTGTTCTGGGGAATTTTTATTGCTTGTTAGAGCCTTTTTGAGAATGCCGAGGGCTTTTGTTTTCTCATTTTTTCTGCGGTGAAGTTCGACGAGATTCAGGTCTTGGCGGATTTTATCGGCCGGATTTTGGAAGGCTCCCTTAGCGGAGTTGAAGAATGCGGTGGCTTGCGGATACTGCTTTTTTTCTAAAAACTCATATCCCAAGGCTTCATACATCGTGCCGCTCTTGATTTTAGCAGCGGCGCTTCGGAGTTTGAGGAGGCGTGCCTCAGGATCGGTCATGGACCGGTAGGCGAGGCGCATGGCTTTATATTCGCGATGAGTGGAGAAGTTTTCTGGATCCTCGTTGAACTTTAAAAATGGGCGATAGAGAGGGTCGCCCAGAACGATATTTTGCCAGGAAAGAACGGGCACCGCCATGTAAGCGGACTCAACCAGAGAGTAGCCTTTGAGGAGACGATCGTAGAAGATGTTGAAGTGGTGGGTCGGTCTTAAGTAAGGTTCAAAGACATTTCCTAATGTGGCTGCGGCCCCTTTTTCTAAAATTGCGGCTGACCAATTTCTCTTAGTGGACCGCAGTTGAGCGGCGCTGAAGGAGTGAAGGTGGGTAATGATCGAGCCTTTCTTCATTTTCAGGGTCGGGTGTAGGAAGGGACCATTGCGGTTATGAGCATACCAGCCAAAGTAAATGGCTGCTTCTGTCATGGGATAGTTTGTCGGGAGAGTGTTTGCTTGACGGTCCACAATGGTGGGAACGCCACTCGCGATGCTTTTTTGAACGATTTCGTCCAACCAGTCATCTCCGAGTTTGTATCCTTTTCCTTTCATATAGAAATCAATATAGGTGCGACCCCAGAGTCCTCCTTCCTCCTCCGTTTCGATGGCGTCGATGATCATCCTCTTACAGGTATCAACAGTGGGGGCATCGATCCGGCCGACCATTAACATGAAGGGTAGGCGCGCCTGGGTGAAGGGAAGATCTTTTTTATAGTAGCGATTACTCTGAGTCCATCCGATGGCCCCTCTCTGAAGTCCTGCCATCGCCAGTTCCGAGTCGACCGAGGCTTCATTACTTTTCACCCGTTGAATTTTCGCTTTCACTTCCGCTGCAGGTGGTTTGGAGCGGGTGATCTTCAGCGGGACGCCACGCATGAGAGCGAGGCATAGGATTTTGCTCTGCTGGGGTGCGGTAGCTCCGCTCTGGGGGTCTTGGCCCATGCGCCACCATCCTTTTTCAATGAAGATTTCCGTGAGAGGTTTACGGATCGTGCTTTCATAGACTTCGCGTGAAATGCTCTCCTTCTTGGAAAGGGGGAGCCCGATCATCTGAGAGGGTGGGATTTTCCGCATGAGGACATAGTATTCTGCGAGGTCTCGAGACTCGGGATCATCACTATTGTAAAGAACGGCAACTTCGTGCGGTCTTAGTGGAATGGGAGCTGCCACCAGAGGAAGTGCCAGAAAGAGAAAGAGGTAGATACGTATCATGTGATTGTTTTAAAAGCTAAGCTCTAAGCCATCATAAGCCAGATGAATATGAGCTGGGAGGGCCTGATCCGTGGTAGCCCAATCCAGTTCATGGCTCATATGAGTGAAGTAAGTTTGTTTGGGTTTGAGAATTTCCACTATTTCCTGTGCTTCAGCAATACTGAGGTGTGTCTGGTGAGGTTCGGGGCGGAGCGCATCGATAATGAGAATATCAAGATTGGTTAAAAGTTTCATTCCTTCTTCCGGAATGGCTTTGACATCAGGGAAATACGCGATGGCTCTCCCTTGCCATTCAAAGCGAAATCCGTGAGTGAGGACCTTGCCGTGAATCACCTCAATGGGAATGATTTTGAGACCATTGATTTCAAAAGGTTCGGAAAATTCCCGCAAATCAGCTTTGACATAGCCTGAAGCGGTTCCTTCTGGGACAAATGCCCACGGAAACATCTGTCTTAAGATGTCATGAGTCTGGGCCGAGCCATAAAGAGGAAGAGGGGAGTCTCGTTGCCAACAAAAAGCGCGTAATTCATCAAATCCGGCGACGTGATCGACATGCCCATGGGTGTAAATCACGGCATCGATGGTGCGTAAATTCTCCCGTAGTGCTTGCTGATGGAGGTCCGGTCCAGAGTCGATTAAGATGTTCCCGAACGGTCCTGCGAGGTATGCCGAGCTTCTCGTGCGAGCATTGCGAGGGTCTCCCGAGGTGCAGACGGCGCAATCACAACCGATGACCGGAACCCCCACGGAGGTCGAACAACCTAAAAAAAGAAAACGTGCCTCACTACTCATCGTTGCAACTGGCGGGGAAGCTCGCATAATCTCCTTCACATCGCAAAACCCGAATGCTCACTCGTCTTAAGATTCAAAATCTCGCTCTCGTGGACTCCCTCACATGGGAATTGGGCTCTGGGCTCGTCGGAGTCACGGGAGAAACTGGGGCTGGTAAGTCCGTCATTGTAGGTGCCCTGAAATTAGTGCTCGGAGAGCGGGCGGATAAAGGGCTTATTCGGACGGGAGAAGATCAATGCACTATCGAGGCGATTTTTCAGTTACCGGATGTCTCACTGGTGAATGCCATTCTGGAAGAAGTCGGCTTGGATCTTTGCGAGGAAAACGAGCTCATCATTCGACGGATCGTGGGAAGTTCTTCGAATAAACAATTTGTCAATAATGGGGCTGCCACGCTCGGAGTGCTAAAACGGATCGGGCAGAATCTTGTCGACCTCCATGGACCACACGATCACCAGTCGCTGCTCTCACCGGAGCGTCAGCTTGCTCTGTTGGATGCCTATGCGGGCGCGGGGAAGGAGGCTCAGGCCTATCGCACGCAGTGGCAGGACTGGCGCAGCGCGATGGATGAGTATGAAGTAGCGCGTGCAGCGCGCGAGATTTCAGATCAAGAAAAAGAGCTCCTGAAGTTTCAGGTCGAAGAAATTGATCATGCCATGATCCAACCCGGTGAAGAGGAAGAGCTCGAAGAGCGTTATCGCCGGGTGAGTAATGCCGCCCGTCTGGGAGAGCTGACTGGAAAAGCCCTGACCCTGGTTCCGAATCTCGAAGAATTCCAGCGGACGGTGACCGAGTTGGCTCGGATTGACCCTGGGGTGAAGGATCTCGGAGATGAAGCCGCCAGCGCTGCCATTCAGCTTCAGGAGTTAGAGAATACCTTACAGGACTATCATCAGGAACTCGCACTGGACCCCTCGGAAGCGCACGATGTCGAAGAGCGGTTCAATTTAGTGGAGTCTCTGAAGCGGAAGTACGGCCCAACCCTTGCAGATGCGTTGGAGCATGCGGAAGACGCTCGGCAGAAGTTGACGAATTCCGAAAATCGAGAGGAATTTTTAGGAAAATTAAAAGAGCAAGTTGATGCTGCTTCGCAAAAGCTTCGCGCTATGGCCCGCAAGCTCTCGGCGAAACGGAAAAAATTTGCCCCCGCTCTGGCGCAGGAAATTCGCACTCACCTCGTAGACCTTGGCTTTAAACAAGCCGAGTTTGCGGTGGAGCTTCCCCTGAAAGAAACACCAGCCCTCCATGGAGCTGAGACCGCGGAATACCTTTTTGGGCCAAATCCGGGGGAACCGCTGAAGCCGCTCCGTCAGGTTGCCTCCAGTGGTGAGATCTCACGCGTGATGCTCGCCGTGAAGAATGCCCTAGCGGATCAAGATCGCACGCCACTCATGGTCTTTGATGAAATCGACGCTAATGTGGGAGGAGAAATTGCCCGGGCCGTGGGCGAGAAGATGGCCAGTCTAGGGCGCTCTCACCAAGTGGTTTCGATCACGCATTTCCCTCAAGTCGCCGCCGTGGCTCATCAGCACTTTTTGGTTGAAAAGAGAGTCGAGGGCGGGCGCTCCATCTCATCTCTCGTAGAGGTTCGTGGAGAAGAACGGATTGATGAACTGGTGCGCATGCTGGGCGGGGGAGACGGGGAGCAAGCTCGGGAGATGGCGAAGTCATTGCTCTGATTTGCATTCTCCCTCAAGACGACATTCTCCGCCCCCGCACTTGTGTAAGCGGTGTGACGAGCTAGCGTCTCCCCGTGCAGAAGAACGCAGTTCAGAAATTGGCTTTTCTTTCCTTGGGCTTATTGACGCTTCTGATTCTGGCGGGAGCAGTGGTGCGGGTGACTGGGTCTGGTCTGGGCTGTCCAGATTGGCCGACGTGTTGGGGGCAGTTGATTCCCCCTACCCAGCTAGAGCAAGTGGATTTTGAGGAGCTCGACATCGAACGTTTTCAAAAATCAGCCCAACGTTTTGGACGAGATCCCAGTGAGGTGACCGAGGAAAAATTACGCGCAGAATTCAACTCGACGCATGTGTGGATTGAATTTATAAATCGCCTTCTCGCCTTGCCGCTCATTCTGACGGAGTTGATTCTCGCCATCGTGGCCTTTCGTCAAAAAAATCTCTTGGAACCGAGGGTCCGAAAGCTTGCTATTGGATCGTTCTTTCTCACCATTATAAGCGCTCTTACTGGGATCGCCGTTGTTGCGAGTGGACTTCATACTGGGGTGGTGACGATTCATATGGCGCTCGCCTTTTTACAGTTATTTTTCCTCGTTTACATCATCTGGGCCGGAACAAAAGGAGTGCGTCCAACCATTGCCGGACCAAGTCGCTCAGCAGTTTCCCTTCTGCTCGGATGTGTCATGATTGAGTGGTTTATGGGATCGCAAGTCCGTGAAATGACAGATCACTTACAGATGGAACATGGCACGGATTCACGCCCGGCGTGGATTGGGCAGATTCGAGATTCTTGGTGGTTTATTCTGCATCGGAGTTTCTCATGGTCCATCCTCGTAGTGACCCTGTATCTCGGGGTGCAGGTTGGTTGGCGAGGGCTGATTCCACGTTTGGTATTCAGCGTGGTGTTTATTCTCATGATTATGGGAGTGGTGTTGAGCTACGCGGGCATTCATGAAGTGACTCAGGTCCTTCATGTGGGTCTGGCTGCAGTCCTCGTGAGTGCCGTATTTTATTGGTGGCTTGCGGCGGGAAAGGTAGGGGCGCGTGTCTGATCAGACTCGGCGAACCTTTGCTTGGGATACCGTCCGGGCCATGCCCTCCGGAGTCACGGAGACGATTGCGACGACTTTTTCCATCCTGCTCGCCGAGCGGATATTCCATGCCGGCCCTGAAGCGAAAGCTTCTCTGGTGGCCATTCCAAGCTTCGGACTCCTGCTGAGTCTCTTCGTGGTCCAGTTTGTCCGTCGGAGTGGAGTGTCTGCCAATCGGGTGCTGGCGGTCTTATTTACCATGTCAGGAGCTGGTTTTACACTGGCCTCTTTTGCGGGAGATTGTTTTGAAATTTATCTCATCGGGATGTTTTTGGGACTCATGGGGATCATGTTAAATGTTCCGCTCTTTTCTCAGATTTATCGACGGCATTACCCCGATGCTACCCGAGGCAGTTTGTTTGCGATGACCGCCTTTGTGCGGAAGTCATTCGCGATTGGGGCTGCCATTTTTTTTGGGAGTCTTTTGACGGAGTCGCTCTCGAATTATCCCTTGGTTTTGCGGACCTATGCCATGGCTGCTTTCCTGATGGCGGGCTGCGTCCTGATGATCGATCCGGTGCGTCTCAATCCTGCGCGTGCGGTCAAGCTGTTTGATGCGTTTCGACATGCTGGAGAAGATGAGGCGTTTCGAAAAATCCTCATTTCTTGGATGATTTTGGGATTAGGAAATCTCCTTTGTTTTTCTCTCTTTGTGGAATACATCACGAATGAGAAGTACGGCTTTTCTCTGAATGAAAAAGAAGTCAGCGTGATCACCACCGTGATTCCAGAGGGATGCTTTCTCGTCTTTATTTTAATCTGGGGGCGGGTCTTTGATCGGATGAACTTTTATCTGGTGAGAGCGCTCATCAATGTGGTCTTTGCCTTGGGGATTCTCACCTACTTTCTCGGCAATGGGATCTGGGCTTTATATATCGGGATTGGACTTCATGGCATTGCCCGAGCAGGGGGGAATGTGGTTTGGACCCTTTGGGTCACTAAGTTTGCTAAGGCTGAAAATGTCGCTGAATATATGAGCGTGCATACCTTTTTGACTGGGTGCCGAGGAGTGATCGCGCCCTTTATTGCTTTTCGGATTGCGAGTTCGGCGGGGCCAGAATGGGTTGCGGTGATCGGAGCCGGGATGATTTTTATTGCGACGACGATGCTGGGTAAGAAAATTTTTGAGCGAACTGTATAACTTCGGGGTAAAAATCCTGAAAAGCGCTCTGGAACGGTTGATAGTGTTTCGTGAGATCTTCCTCTGCGCCGATGAGTGGTTTAAGAAATTTTCGGCGCTGACTAATCCTCCGAAAAGTCAGTGCGAGGTCTTCAACTGTTTCGTAATGGCCCAGCCAGTTCTCAGCTTCCATCCGTGGGATCAGGGCTTGAAGTTCAGGTGGTAGCCAATCATCGCGCCGTTCTAACAAGAGGTGAATTTCTGAAATAAAGGATGCTAATTTTTGCCGCGAATATTCTTTCCAAAACTGAGCAAGAAAGTGATCGAAATAAATATCGATGATGATTCCCGCGAAGCGTTTGCGCTCGGGAGGAAGGTATTTCTTCGCCTGTAAAAAGACAGGGTGGCTGTCAGTGAACTGATCGACAGCGCGGTGCAGCATAATTCCTTCGATTACCTCCGCAGGGTAGTCGTCTTCTAAGCTCTCAGGCGTTCCTCGCACGAAGTCTCCGAGAAGCGCTCCGACGCGGGAGGCGTCCGTAGGTTGCGCGAGATGGAAATGGGCAAGGAAGTTCAAAGCTTGTTTGATAGATATCTTCTCTTTATCTTGATGTCCATGATCGTATGGCAGAATGGGAATCTTGTTCCAGAGCAGGAGGTGAAAATTTCCCCTTTTGATCCCGGTTTTACGGTAGGTCGCGGAGTGTTTGAGACCATGCTCGCCGTGAGAGGAAAAGTGTTTGCTTGGGATCGTCATTTGCAACGCTTGAAGAAATCGGCCGATGTTTTAGGCCTCAAGCTCCCTGAGCTTTCAGGACTCGAATCGGCCATGCACGAGGTCGTGCTTGCGAATCCGGAATGCCGTTGTGAAGCACGAATCAGGGTGACTCTGACAGAAGGTGGTAATTTAATCATCACCGCAAAATCGATCGAAGATTACCCGCTTCAGACATCGGCGGTGCAAATCGATTTTCCCATTAATGACCAGAGCCCTTTATCTTCGATTAAAACTCTGTCTTATGCTGAAAATTTGGAAGCTCTCAAGCAGGCGCGAGTCGCAGGTGCTGGTGAAGCAATTCGCTCAAATACGGCGGGAGAACTTTGTGAGGCATGCATTTCCAATGTCTTCTTCGTTCGAGATCAAGTCATCTATACTCCTTCGCTTGAGACAGGTTGCCTCCCAGGGATCACGCGTGAAATCCTCTTAGAAAGAGACCCTCACATTCAAGTCGGGCGATGGCCGATTTCGATCTTAAATGAGGCTGATGAGATTTGGCTTACAAACTCGATTCGTCGTCTTCAATGGGTGAGGCAGTTCGATAAACGGGACTTAGGGGAGCCGTCGGAAACTTTTTTCAAAATGCGTGCCGCTCTCGATGCTCTTATCGAAAAGATGTCAGTTCCTGCGAGGAATTCTTAGCGAGAGCCTGTCCCCAATTGTGGGTTTGTCAGATGTTAGAGGGTCTAACAGCTTCTCTCATGCTGAGTGATGACTCTGTCCTAGGAGGTGATGCTAAATCCATTCGCCTCGAACATCGGGATTTCTGAGATGGCGATTTCTTTTATGAAACCTGCGAGATCAGATTCTTCTGAAATTTCCGTAATGAATTCATCGACCTCTTCCGCTTCTCCCTGAATGCGAAGCTCTACGGTCCCATCGTTTAAATTCTTCACCGTGCCAACGACTTCAAACCCCAGGGCGAGTTGCTTTGTGGCGTAGCGGAAACCGACACCCTGCACGCGGCCGGTAAAAATCACTTTTTTTGAAATCATTTTTTATGGGGTCGGTTGGTGAAGGTGATACGGGCGCCCTCAGCAGCGATGGTGATCTCTCTTCCAAGTTGATTGTTTTTTAATATCGGGAGAGCGGAATTTTGAAATTCCGTCAGAAAGTCTGAGGCGATTTTTGGAGAGCTGAGTTTGAGATACCAGATCAGTTGATCATCGGAATAGGTGTAATCATCGTTACGCCATTCCCGAGCGAAGTGATTGGCAAGATCCATCCCGAAAAGGGGATCGAGTAAGGTGCGTAGGCCGAGTGCTCCCATTCGGTTTCCGTGTTGTCCTTCTTTCCGCACGGGGAGGGGAGTTCGGGGAGGAGTCGGGTTGTCTGGGCGGATGATGGTGTATGTGGCGCGAGGGGTTTCTTTAAAAATACCGAGTAAAGCTGCACGGCTTTCGAGGTAGTGTTTTTGCACGTAATCGTGGCCCTCAAGATATGGGAAATTTGCTAAAGACTGTATCGCAGGAGGGAGTTGAGATAAGAGATCTTCACGTTGACGATTGATGGCTTTGGGCGTTCCTTTTCTACGAAGAAAGCGAGCCTGCACATTGATGGCTGCTCCTTGGGTAGTGGCTTTCCAGGCGTTCCATTCGTCTTCATGAGCCCATGAGGTTTTTGGAAAATTTTGAGCAAGGAGTTGGCGTGCGAGAAGTCGTACGAGGTTTCCTGTATCAAGAGGATTGCCAGCACGATAATCTTCGGCGAGAATGATTTTTGAATCCTCGATGTCGAAGATTCCACGCGCTCCCGTGGTCTCACTTTGAACCCAGAGGGATTGTAAGTTTTGTCCTGCGGGCAGGGCACCTAGCAGCTCCCACGTGCGCTCCATCATTCCGAGTCCATCTTTTCCGTAGGCCAGTTCGAGGTTGCGCTCTGAGGCGTGGCGGAGATCACTGGCCGTGCCAAGTTGTGCTAAGGGAGTTTTTAGAAAAACCAAACCGAGGTCTTTTTCAACAAAAGTGATGAGCTCTTCGGGAATGGGGTAGGGCGCTCCACTCAGAAGGGAGCGTGCCTGTGCTAGCTCCTCACGAAGGCGTTCATTTTCACGCGCGAGTTCATGGTTTTCGGTTTCAGCTCCGTTGTCAGAGGGCTGAGGGAGCTGTTTTTTTTTCCAGTAATCTCCATAAAAGAAACAGGTCGCAATCATCCCGATCACGACCAAGCTAAAGAGTGTCCGTTCTGGATTCATGTTCTAGCGTTTCTTTTTTTTCTCTTGGTCAAATGGGTTGTTGTCAGGGCGTGTGGCATTTTTGGGGTCAAACTTCTCTTCGACGTAGTTTTTGTCTCCAAAAGCTTCTTCGGCGCTTTGACCCTTTTTGGCCACAAGTGAAATCGCTTTGGACTGGTTCCCCTGAGCGTCGTAGAAATAGTAAATCCGGCGTACTGGCATTTCCTTACGTTTGCCATTCGCATCAAAGCGCTCAAACTTCACTCGCGCGTCGAACATGTCCTCTGCTACCAGAAGTCCCGTTTTCTTGTCATATCCGTAGCGAACGCGATACATCTTGTGGCCAGTGCCATCAAAAATTCTTCCCGCAGTCAGGAAGCCTTTATCATTGCGATAATACACTGCGGTCATCCGGATTGTCCCGTTGTTGTCCTTTGTGGTTTTGACCAACTTGGCATCATCTGGAGTGCGTTTGAAAACGACGTGTGTTCCATCGTGATCGTTGCGCTTAATTCTGACGTGGGGGCCTTTGGACTCCCAGAGATCATTATCATCTTCTGCGTGAAGGAGAGGCATCGCTAGTAAGGCGAGGAGAGAGGAATAGAGGAGTTTTTTCATTGTGATGGATTGGGTGTGAGTGACACTGTGATGAGTCAAAGAATGGAGCGCAATACCAGAAGTGAGCATATTTGGAATGCCGGAAGATTTTCTTGGGACCTTTCGCGGAATGGTCTGATCATGGGGATTTTGAATGTGACCCCGGATTCTTTTTCTGACGGAGGTCGCTATATCCAGATTGATACCGCCGTCGCGCATGGTCTGCAACTGGTGCAAGAGGGGGCTGATATTCTCGATGTGGGAGGGGAGTCCACTCGTCCGGGAGCCGCGGTGGTATCGGCATCAGAGGAGTTGGCGCGCGTGATCCCAGTCATTGAGCGCCTACGTTCTCAATCTGATGTCGCTCTTTCTATCGATACTTCAAAAGCTTCTGTCGCTCTTGCCGCTCTCCAGGCTGGAGTTGATATCGTCAATGACATCTCAGGTTTTCGCGATCCTGCCATGATCGAAGTCTGCTCCAGCTACAACTGCGGCTTGGTTGCCATGCATATGAAAGGAGTTCCTCTCACCATGCAAAAACAAGCAATCTACCAAAACCTCGTCGAAGAAGTTCGAGAAATCTTTTTATCCTGCCTCATTGCTCTGGAGGAATTTGGGATCTCAGAGGATCGCGTCCTATTTGATCCAGGCATTGGATTTGGAAAAAATTTGGAACACAACCTCGCTCTTCTGAGGCAATTGCCTGAATTGGCCATTCATCATCGTCCTCTCCTAGTCGGCTTATCTCGGAAGTCGTTCATCGCCCAGATCATCAATGATGAGTCCATGTCTCGGCGTGAGCATGCCACCATTGCCCTCACCTCCTATACCAGAGCGAAAGGAGCGCTCGTTCATCGTGTCCACGCGGTAAAAGAATGTTCACAGGCCCTTAAAATGACCGAATCCCTTCTGTAGGTGTGCTCTCCTCGTGGATTTCGATCCCCCGTTATTCATCTCAGGTATGAATTCGATCAATCTGCATTTTTTCAGGCATAGTTAGGATTTCTTAATTAAAAAAACTCCTCTTTTCCTCGTTTGGAAACTTTTTTTCCTCCCACATTGCTTGTAGTTACAATGATTTTGATTTTTTCGCCTGAATCGTTATAAATTTCGTCTCCTAAATTATTGACGGATTACGATTTTTTATTAGAGTCGCCCCAGCAGCCGCCACAGGCCGCCATAGAGAACCCACCGAGGGATTCGCTGACAGTGAGACTGTGAGAGGAGATCGACGATGAGTTCCTATGAGATAAAAAGTTCTTTCAAAGTATGGGTTCCACAGAATCCCACAGCAGAGGTCAGCACTGACTTGTGAGAATAAACGCAATTGGTTGATGAAATTTTCATCTGATTGAAATTCTAGCAAGATCCTTGCCACTTTTGATGATTCTGATGGAAAGATGACAAAAGGTCAGATTGTGTGCTGCAATCCAATGTGAATGAG